>CAZRAW010000299.1:0-1501 GCA_964598065.1 uncultured Lentimicrobiaceae bacterium | reverse complement strand
ATTTGTTAATGCGGTATGTCTTTCAACTCATTCTCTGAAAAATATTTCTTTCTGAATTTCAGGGCAACTTTTACCAGCAATATAAGCACCGGAACCTCCACGAGCGGACCAATGACGGCAGCAAATGCCTCTCCCGAATTTATCCCGAAAACAACCACAGCCACGGCAATAGCCAACTCGAAATTGTTGCTTGCCGAAGTAAACGAAATTGATGTCGTTTTGGGGTAATCTGCTCCGGCTTTGCGCGCCATATAAAAGGAGACAAAAAACATGATGACAAAATAGAGAACAAGCGGGACGGAAATCAACAGCACATCCAGCGGCAGCTGAACAATATATTTGCCTTTTAACGAAAACATCACAAAAATGGTAAACAGCAGTGCAATAAGTGTTAACGGACTGATTTTCGGAATGAATTTTTTTACATACCATTCTTCGCTTTTGAGTTTTATCAGGCTGAACCGGGTAATGATGCCGGCCACAAAAGGAATACCGAGATAAATAAGAACGCTTTTGGCAATTTCGCCCATGCTGATATTGATGTTGTAAGTGCTCATCCCAAACAACCGGGGTAAAACAGTGATAAACAAATAGGCAAAAACAGAATAAAACAATATCTGAAAAATGCTGTTAAGTGCCACTAAACCGGCGGCATATTCACGATCGCCATCCGCAAGGTCGTTCCATACGATAACCATGGCGATACATCGCGCCAACCCGATGAGAATAAGGCCGGTCATGTATTCGGGATGGTTGTGCAGAAAAAGGATGGCCAATCCAAACATTACCAAAGGCCCGATTATCCAGTTTTGGACCAGGGAAATTGATATTAATTTCCAGTTTCTGAATACATCGAATAGCTCTTCATATTTTACCTTGGCGAGAGGCGGATACATCATGATTATCAATCCGATAGCAATGGGATAGTTGGTCGTTCCGGAACTCATCTTTTCCCAAAATCCGGCTATTGCCGGAAAGAAATACCCCGAAAATACCCCGATGAGCATGGTCAGGAAAATCCATAAGGTGAGGTAACGGTCGAGAAAGGAGAGTTTTTTTGTCGTTTTCATTATAATTTATTCTGAATGTGTTCTTTGTAAAATTTTGTAAAGTCGCGTTTGATTTCATCGCGAACGCGGGTAAAAACCGCCCGGATTTCCGCTTCGGTTCCGGTAGCTTCGGCGGGATCATCAAAGCCGATGTGCAGGCGATGCTGAACTTCTCCGGCAAAAACAGGGCAACTTTCTCTGGCGTCGTCGCAAACGGTAATCACATAATCAAACGGCGTGTTGATAAAAATTTCTACCGGCTTGGGAAAGCCGCTGCTCAGGTCGATTCCCTCTTCTTTCATAACTGCAATGGCCATGGGGTGAACTTTTTCGCCGGGTTCGGTACCTGCGGAATAAACTTTTAATTCAGGGGCAAAGGCTTTTAAAAAGCCTTCGGCCATTTGGCTGCGACAGGTGTTTCCGGTGCAAAGGATTAGTATTTTCATCTGTTT
>CAZRAW010000298.1:0-1508 GCA_964598065.1 uncultured Lentimicrobiaceae bacterium | reverse complement strand
AGCCTTGCCGGCCAGCTTTGGGGCGACGACATGGATTTCTCCTACTCTTTTGATTTTGTATATGCCCAGATAAAAAACCTGCGGAAAAAACTCAAAGAAAAAGGTGCAAAAGATTATATCAAAACTATTTACGGCGTTGGATACAAATTTGAAAGCGAATGAAACTGCTTACCAAAACAACACTCTATTTTGTCACGGTTTCGTTGCTGGTGTTTTTTGCCGGCGGGGCAGGTCTTTACAAGATAATGCAAAACCTCGTGGAACATGAAGTGGATGCCGATTTGTACAACCGCATTCATTACCTCTACGACAATATTCGCCAACTGAACTCACTGCAAAATGTGGCTTTCATTGCTACCGAGCCCATTGACATCCAAAAAGTAAACAAACCCGGTCCTTCCACCTTCCGGCTGAAAGACACTGTGCTTTATAACCGGAATATCAAAGCGTATATGCCTTATCGTCAGCTGAGTACTACGGTCAAAAGCGGAGATAATTATTACCGTATCGAGATATACAAATCGCTCATTACTTCCAACTATCTTATTGAAAAAATTGCGTTGATTATCACGCTTATGTTGATTTTTTTCCTTGCGCTGGCCTTTTTTCTCAACCGTTATATTTTCGGGAAAGTGTGGGCTGACTTTTTCAACACATTGCACATCATGCAGGATTTCAGTCTGATTAGTCCGCACAAAGAGTCTTTTCAGCCTTCCGAAATCATCGAATTCAACCAATTGAACCGGGTACTCACGGAGATGACCGACAAAATTATTAACGATTACGAAACCGTAAAAGAATTTACCGGGAACCTTTCGCATGAAGTGCAAACGCCGCTCGCTGTTATTAAAAATAAAACCGAACTGCTTTTCCAGGAATCACTCAACGAAAAACAGTACGAACTAACCGGTTCCATCTATTCGGCCACCAACCGGTTATCGGGAATTGTGCACAGCCTCGGCCTGATTGCCCGCATCGACAAAAACCAGTTTGTTGATAAATCCGCCATCGACGTGAAAGCGTTGATTATCAAACAAACCAAAAATTTCGAAGCACTTATGGCTTCACGAAACATCATACTGGAAACCCATTTTAACGGAACGCCCAAAGTGGTCATGGATAGAGAACTGGCCGAAATTTTTATCAATAATCTGATAAAAAATGCTGTACGACATAATATCGAAAATGGATTTATTCACATCCGGTTATCTGAAAAGGAACTCCTTATTGAAAATTCAGGTACCGATCCGCAAAAGCCTACCAGCGAGTTATTCGAACAGTTTTCGCGTGCTTCCGATAAAGGATTTATGGGTATCGGACTGGCTATTGTCAAAAAAATCATCGAACATTACAACCTGCAAATTCGGTACGAGTACCGGGATGGAATTCACGAAATTACAGTGGGGTTTTAAAAGTACTTAAAATGCCTAAAGTTTGAAGTACTTAAAGTTACTGATCGTACAAGATGGTCATGGTCGTAAGCCGGAATGAGCGAATAGAAAAAATTG
>CAZRAW010000297.1:0-1509 GCA_964598065.1 uncultured Lentimicrobiaceae bacterium | reverse complement strand
CGGGTGAGTTTCAGGGTATATTGGTACTCTTCCTCTTCGCGTTTGCGTTCTCTCGAAGTTTGCTCTTTCTCCTCTTTCAACGCTGTCTGCAGGGCTTTCTTTTCGGTTTCCCATTGAGCTTTTTGCCGGGACATTTCTTCTTCAAACAGAGTCTTACCGGCAGCAAGTTTTTCGTTTATTTCTTTTTCTTTCTGCGCCATCTCTTCCTCAAACTGTTGTTTTTTTTCTTTCTGTGCCAGCAGGATGGCAGCAAGCGTATCGGTACCGGCAGAGATTTCGTAAAGCTCTTCGAGGTTTGTCTTCTCTATGCTAATAGCTTCACGAATTTCGGAAAGACGTTTATATTCGTTCAGAAGATTTTCTTCAATTTTATCAAGCACATCGGCGACATTGGATTTTAATGCAGTAATGTTTTTAGAGATGGCCGGTTCGCTGTTGGCAGCGGCTTTTTCCACGGTTTTTTGTTTTTCCTCCCGTTCCCGTATCTCTTTCGGGTTGTCGGCAGCTTTTTCTTCCAATTGTTTCAAAAGTTCGTTGTAGGCTTCCAGAATTTGTGCTTTTGTGTTGGTCGGGCTGACTTTTTGTACCATGATTAAGAATTTTAGAAGTTGTTATATTGATTTAAAGAATAAAATGGGGGTTGTTACTTGTGCTTACTTTTTACATTGGGTTATGGCTGTTGGCTTCTCCTCCGGGCACGCTTCCGCCTCCTAAGTCCCATTGCTTTTTTTGCAACGAACTGTTTATCCAATATTTATCCTATTTATTCAAAACTACTTTTCCCAGAGTAAAAGCAGCTCGTTTTTATTTTTTTTCTTCAGGAAATCCTGAAGTTCTTTACTGTTGATAATGATGTAGCGCAATTTGCGTTCCAGCAGTTCCTCCACTTTTTCCACCAATTCGAGCAAATAATTCTTATCAATATCTTCTCCCACAAACCATAGATCGATGATGGGAGAGTTTTTCCCTTTGGCCAGCTCCCCCACAAGGTAAACCAGCTCTAATTTCCCCAGTTTCTTCACCACCTTTTCGATCACCTGGTCAATGCCCACATATTTCATAAGCAGGCTGTTGATTTCGGGGAAAAGCGGGTGTTGTGTATTGGCATGATATACTTTTTTGTTTCCCTTTTTGCCGGCAGTCAGCAACCCGGCTTCCTCAAAACGGTTCAACTCCTGCCGGATGGCGTTGGTTGATTCATCAAACTCCGGTTCCAGCGAGCGCAGATAGGCTGTGGTATCGCTGTTCAGGAAAAATTTAAGCAGCAATTTCAAACGGGTTTTCGATGTAATTAACGCTTCGAGCATGATGGTGAATGGTAAATGGTGAATTGACCTATTTTTTTTCTTTACTTTTTAAATATTTGATTAAACCGTATGTTAACTTTGAGCATTGGGTAACCAACTCAAGTAAATCATCTCTGTTCGGGTCATTAAGATACCCAACTTTATTTGATAAAATGATTAAAGTTTCCAATTCGGCCAATGAGCCTAATGAAATATACAGGAA
>CAZRAW010000296.1:0-1519 GCA_964598065.1 uncultured Lentimicrobiaceae bacterium | reverse complement strand
TTTTCCTCATAATGTTTTGTGAACCGGTCGATGGTCTGGTCGTATTTGATGCTTTGCGAAAGTACCGGCGTACTCAGCACAAGGCCATCCAACGACTTGCAGCGGCTGAGCGCTACATAAACTTGTCCGTGGGCAAAGGCTTCCTGTGCATCGATCACAGCCTTTTCAAAAGTCAGTCCCTGGCTTTTGTGGATGGTGATAGCCCAGGCCAGCTTCAGTGGAAGCTGGGTAAATTTACCTTCGACGGTCTCTTTGATCTCTTTGGTCTCGTTGTCCAGTGCATATTTAGCTTTTTCCCACTCCAGCGGCTTCACGGTTATGGACTCTTCATCGCCTTTGCATTTCACTTTTATGACCTCTTTGCTAATTTCAACTATCGTTCCTATTTTTCCATTGTAGAAAAGCTTTTCGGGGTTTGGATCGTTTTTGACAAACATCACCTGAGCACCCTCTTTCAGCGTCAGTTTGGCATCGGTAGGATAAGTATATTCGGGAAAATTTCCCCATATACGAGCATCGAAAGTATAGGCCTTTGCCTTTATCCTGTCTAACCGTGAGTCATTAATTTGATGTGCCTTGTAATTGTGCGTGGTTAGGATAATATATCCGGAATTGTCTGTATTGAAATTAGGTTTATACCTCGCTTTCAGCGCGTCAATAACCGTTTTATCTAATTGATTATCGCGGATTTTGTTGAGTAAATCGATAAAGATTTTGTCCTTTTGACGAAACACATGCTGCAGCTCAATACTGACGTAGTCGGTCTTTTGTAACGCCCGGCTGCTGAAAAAATAGGGCGTGTCGTAATATTTCCGGAGCAGTTGCCATTCGTCGTCTTTTACCACAGGCGAAAGCTGTTGCAGGTCGCCAATCATCAACAACTGAACGCCGCCGAAAGGCAGGTTTCTGTTGCGAAATCGCCGCAGTGTACTGTCAATGGCGTCCAGCAAATCGGCACGCACCATGCTGATTTCATCTATCACCAGCAAATCCATGCTCCGGATGATGTTAATTTTCTCTTTACTGAAACGGTTGACTTTTGCCTGTCTTACGCCATCAATGGTTTCAGTGGGTTGGTAATCAGGAACCAGTGGGCCGAAAGAGACCTGAAAAAAGGAATGGATGGTCACCCCCGCAGCGTTGATGGCTGCCACACCTGTAGGGGCTGTTACTATCATCCGTTTGGGTGAATGTTCTTTCAGGTTGTGCAAAAAGGTGGTTTTCCCCGTCCCGGCTTTCCCGGTAAGGAAGATGTTCCTTCCGGTAAACTGCACAAAGTCGTAAGCCAGTTGTAATTGTGTGTTGGTTTTATAATCCATTTGAATTTTGACAAGCAATAACAGACACAAAGGTAATGCTTTTTTAAAATCTTTCGCTTTTCCCGATTTACAATTAGGAAGCCATGGGACTCCCATTATGCTTTTTCCGGATTTCCAATCCGGAAGTTTTGGATATGGAATTTCCAATCCGTTTTTTTATATTTGTTTTTTGCTCTTTTTTAGTCCAACCGGGTTAAAAA
>CAZRAW010000295.1:0-1534 GCA_964598065.1 uncultured Lentimicrobiaceae bacterium | reverse complement strand
AGTTAAACTGAGAATTCGGGATCATTTTGACATGCATGTCAAAACCCGAAATTTGTTATTTTGATTTCCTGTGGGTCAGCCTGATGGAGACACGCCTTGAGGGGAGTCCTTTTTGATCAGATTGTCATATATTCTGAAAATTTACCATGTACAGATTGATAAATTTTATAAGGTGCAAGTTTTTTTCCGGGCATTCCGGGTGTTCCTGCCGGCATTCCAGATAATCCTATCCCATCAATTGCCGGTCTTTCTTTTAATAGTCTTTTGACGGCTTCCATGGGTACATGTCCTTCAATAAAGTACTTGCCAATAATAGTAGTATGGCAGCTTCGCTTGTTAGCTGGAATTCCATATTTTTCTGTTATTGTGTTCATATCATCCACTACAACAACCTTTACATCAAATCCTTGTTTTTTCAATTCATCTGCATATCCAATACAACAACTACAATTTGGCGACTTGTACATCGTTATTTCTTTATTTTGCATCGTGAGATTTTGGCTTTGGCTTTGCCTGACAATTTTTTTGCCTTCATTTTTATTCGTTAAAAAATAAAAGCCCCCAATCCCTATGGCGACAACAACGATTACTGTAATTATACGCTTACTCATTGTATTTTTCATAATTACTTGTTAAAAATTTATAATCCTTTTTATTTTTTCATCAATTTAAGAAATACAAAACTACTCCTTTATTTTGAAAATCCTATCGCAATTCCTTATAAGCTAATAATATTTTGAGATGCCGATAAAAAATTCTTAAGCGTACAGAAAAGAAATTTAAGGACATGGAAACGATTCTTTTTGTTGGCCGGGTAACCGATCCAAGCCAGACAGGAGAATAATCAGAAATTTTCACAGGCTTCAGCCCGTGATTTATTGCCAATCCCTCCAAAAAATATGAGCGCCAAAGGCCATGGCCTTTGGCGCTCATTGCTTTCAGAATGACAGTGTATTATTTGTCCTTGCCATTTCCGAAAACCAGAATTTCGCCGGCCACTACTTCGGTGATGTAATGTTTGTTACCCTCTTTATCTTCGTACGAGCGGTTTACCAGTTTCCCCTGGATGGCGGTTTCTTTGCCTTTATTCAGGAGTTTTTCTGCGATTTCTGCGGTTTTTCCCCAGGCAACGATGTTATGCCACTGGGTTTCGGTTACGCGTTTGCCTTCGCTGTCGTTGTAATAGTCATTGGTAGCGAGGGAGAAACGAGCCATACGGCGGTTTTCACCAAAAGTTTTCATTTCAGGGTCATTGCCGAGGCGTCCGATCAGGTTTACTGAATTTCTTAAAGTTGTCATAATAGTAAAAATTTAAATGATGAATAAATAAGTTAATTTGTTTCTGCCTGCATGTGCCGAAAGATTTTCTTCTTTGGTGTTTGCGGCAGGATGTTTAAGAACTACGGGACAAAAGTATATCAGTCCGGATGGGCTATTCGGTTAATAATCATTTACTTCCGTTTAACATTCGTTTGTAGTCGGTTGTAAACGGGTTTGGTTTTGAAATTTAGAGTGTTATACGGTCTTTATAAAA
>CAZRAW010000294.1:0-1553 GCA_964598065.1 uncultured Lentimicrobiaceae bacterium | reverse complement strand
TCGCACATGTCTTTTGGCGCTCTTTCGCGGGAAGCAAAAATAGCACTTGCAAAAGGCACCAGCCTTGTCGGCACAGCTATGTGTTCAGGCGAAGGCGGTATGCTCCCCGACGAACGCCGGGCAGCAACAAAATATATTTATGAGCTGGGAACCGCTGCTTTTTCGCACATCGACAGCGCCATGATGCAAGCCGATGCCGTGGAAATAAAAATCGGTCAGGGTGTAAAACCCGGATTGGGAGGACACCTGCCGGCTCACAAGGTAACGGAAGAAATAGCGAAAATCAGAGACTTAAACCCTGGAGAAGCTTCCGTTTCACCGGGAAGACTTGCCGGAGTTAACAATTTGGAAGATTTGCAAAAGCTGGTCGCACACATTAAAGAAATTACCGGAGGGAAACCGGTCGGATTGAAATTTGCTTCCGGCCACATTGAAGAGGATTTGGCATTTGCCCTGAAAGCAGAACCGGATTTTATTACCATCGACTGCCGCGGAGGCGCAACCGGTTCGTCTCCACGATTTTTGAAAGACAATGTAGGCATTCCACCCATTTTTGTTATTCGAAGAGCAAGAAAATATCTCGACAAGGTCAACAGCAAAGTAACATTTTGTATTACCGGTGGTTTTAGAGACAGTTCCGATATTGCCAAAGCTCTTGCCCTCGGCGCCGATGCTATTGCTCTCGCCACTGCTTCTATGATTGCCATCGGCTGTATTCAGGCAAAAGTTTGTCATACCGGAACCTGTCCCGTTGGCATTGCCACTCAGGACGAGCAGCTTCGCAAACTTTTTGATGAAGAAAAAGCATTGGTGCAATTCAAAAACTTCTATACAGCCACAAATAACGAACTCATGGTTTTTGCACGTACCAATGGCGTAAACGATGTGCATAAACTCAGCATTACGGATGTAGTTACCGACAGTACGGTAGTGGCAGATTTTACAGATATTGAACACATTTAGTTTGGCATACTACCCCCCGTCCGGGCAAATTTCCGTTTTGCAGAGCAGAAAACAAGTGGAAAAGAAAGGCATGGTTTCCTGTGCCTGTTCCTTTCGTATAAGCTCACCACAACAGGAAGCGCCCATTTTCAACCTCTTTCGGAATATTCCTAAATTTAAGACTTTTTTTAATCAGATATAAATATGATGACACAACAGAATGAATTATCCACCGGCGAATTGGTGGAATTATTGGAAAACAACAACACAAAAATTATTGACATACGCCCTGTGGAGGCTTACAACGGCTGGAAGCTGAACGGCGAAACCCGTGGCGGCCATATCAAAGGAGCAAAATCGTTACCCGAAAAATGGACAAAATACATGGACTGGATAGAGATCGTCCTCTCCAAAGGCATTGTACAACAACATAAAATTGTGGTTTACGGATATTCCCGGAAAGCCATGGAAAAAACAGCCCGTCAGTTTCAAAAAGCCGGTTATCCCGATGTAAGTCTTTATCTTCATTTTACGGATGAGTGGACAACGGACAGCGACCTGCCCATGGAATATTTACCCCGCTACAGCCATTTGGTTTCGGCGGAATGGGT
>CAZRAW010000293.1:0-1577 GCA_964598065.1 uncultured Lentimicrobiaceae bacterium | reverse complement strand
CTAAGGAAAGGTTTACGATCTGTTATTTTTCTGTTTACCACGGCAAAATTGAGGCTCAATTGAGTTTAACAAACAAAATTCAGATTATCAAAGAGAGATGGAAATGAGTATTTTTTACGATGATGTAAATATTGGTACACGTAGGGCTGTCTTCTTCACACACCATTATTCCGGTTTTTTCTGCTTTTCCGTCAGTTGGCTGATGGAAATTCCAATTTTTATTGTATTTCAAAGTAACCACCACCACCTAATGTTGGGCTTGGAAAATACTGTCCAATGCCATATTAACCGGCTGTTTCAAGGACAAAGACATGAAATTACCAGATGTCTGTTACAGAAGTGAGCTCGGAGCAAAAGACTCGCTATCTTTTTCCCCGAATTTTTGTAGGTTTGTTTCCGGTTTCAAAAATAATCAGGAAGCCCCGTCGTTATTTCATTATTAAAAAGTCTGTGAAACATAAAATCATTTTCCTACTTCTGTTGTCAGGATTATTTTGCCACGTACCCGCCCACGGTCAGACGTTTGGAACTTATGCCTACACTTTTCTTGAAGATCCTGTTTCTGCGCGACTTGCAGCATTGGGAAGCAACATGGCTGCTATTAACGATAACGATATCAACATTGCTTTTGTCAATCCTTCACTGATTGATCCGGAGATGAACAACGACATGTCGCTGGCTTATGTCAACTATTTTGCCGGTTTAAACTACGGGCTAATGCAGTTTTCACACACTTTCAACAAAGCCGGGAGTTTCCTTTTCGGCATTCAGTTTATGGATTATGGAAAATTTGATTATGCCGATGCCGCCGGCAACCGCGGTGGAACCTTTGGCGCTGCCGATTATGCCCTGAGCATTGGCTGGGGACGAAAACTCAGCTCCCGCTTTTCTATCGGAGCCACCGGTAAGTTCATTTATTCCTATTACGAGACTTACAGTTCCTTTGGTCTCGCTGTGGATGTGGCCGGTACATACAAAAGCAACTCAAACTGGATTTTTTCGCTGGTCGGCTCCAATATCGGACGGCAACTCAAATCATTCGTGCCGGGAAATACCGCTCCCCTCCCCTTTGACCTGCAACTGGCCGTTTCCAAAAAACTGGAGCATGTACCTTTTCGGTTTTCGTTTGTTTTCGACCATATAGAGCGCTGGAACATAAGTTATTATAACACAGCCAATCCTCCCGGAGGCGTTAATCCCCTCACCGGAGAGCCGTTGGCGCTAACAGGATTTTCTAAATTCAGCGACCGGCTTATGCGACATATCGTTATCGGCGGCGAAATTCTTATCGGGAAACATCTCTTTTTGAGAGGCTCTTACAACTACCGCAGACGTAAAGAGCTAAGCATCAGCCAGCGCGTGGGCATGACAGGATTTTCATGGGGCTTAGGGTTAAAGATTTCTCACTTCAGCATCAACTATTCCCGATCTACATACCACCGGGCAGGATCGCCCAACTATTTCACCATCAGCACTTCACTAGACGATTTCAAACGATAATCAGCTGCCGTTTCTTCTTTTTTACCGGGAAATTACCGAAAACCTCAGAGGACGGCACGCTGGAACCGACGAAAAAT
>CAZRAW010000292.1:0-1618 GCA_964598065.1 uncultured Lentimicrobiaceae bacterium | reverse complement strand
ATCGTCGCCCTTCCGGATACCGGTTCAATCTGGTTCGATTTGGGCACACCCGAAAGAATCCGGAAAGCGGAAGAAAAAATAAAGTCCGCAACGAATTAACGCACAGACTTTTTCTTTTGTTAAAAAGCTTTCTACAAATGGATAACCTCGCCATAAGCAGCTGCAACGGCCTCCATAATTGCCTCTGACATAGTAGGATGTGGATGAATGGCTTTGATAATTTCGTGTCCTGTTGTCTCTAACTTACGGGCTACCACCACCTCGGCAATCATTTCAGTAACATTTTCGCCAATCATGTGGCAACCTAACCATTCGCCGTATTTGGCATCAAAAATAACCTTTACAAAACCTTCCTTTTTACCGGCAGCGCTTGCTTTCCCGGAAGCGGTAAAAGGGAATTTCCCCACTTTGATTTCATACCCGGCTTCTTTAGCAGCTTTTTCGGTCATGCCCACACTGGCCACCTCGGGACTGGTGTAAGTACAGGCCGGAATGTTACCGTAATCCACCGGCTCGGCATCCAGGCCGGCAATTTTTTCCACACAGGTAATTCCCTCGTGCGAGGCAGTATGCGCCAGCGCCGGACCATGAACGATATCACCAATGGCATAATAACCGGGAACGTTGGTATGGTAAAATTCATCCACCGTTACTTTTCCTTTTTCTGTTTTTATACCGACGTCTTCCAGCCCGATGCCCTCAAGGTTGGTAGAAATGCCTACGGCAGAGAGTACCACATCGGCATCGATCTCCACCATGCCTTTTTTGGTTTTAATACTCACTTTACATGTTTTTCCGGAAGTATCCACTTTTTCGACTGACGAGTCAAGCATCACCTTCATTTTGGCTTTTTTGAAAGAGCGTGCAAGCTGTTTGCTGACCTCTTCATCCTCCAGCGGAATCACATTGGGCAGAAACTCTACCAGCGTAACTTTTACACCGAGGCTGTTGTAAAAATAGGCAAATTCGGAGCCGATGGCGCCGGAACCTACAATCACCATACTATCCGGTAGTTTTTCCAACGTAAGCGCCTCGCGGTAACCGATAATCTTTTTACCATCCTGCTGCAGGTTGGGTAGTTCTTTGGAGCGTGCGCCCGTGGCAATGATAATGTGGTCGGCAGCGTATTCCTGCTTTTTGTCCTCAGCATTGGTAACCTCTATTTTCCTGCCGGGTTTCAATATGCCAAAACCCGGAATAAGGTCTATTTTATTTTTTTTGAAAAGATATTGTACTCCTTTGCTCATGCCATCGGCCACTGCACGGCTGCGGGCAACCATAGCCGGGAGATCAGGAGTGATTTTCCCGTCGATATTAACCCCATAATCAACAGCATGGCTGGCATAATTGAAAACCTGGGCGCTTTTGAGCAGGGCTTTGGTAGGAATACATCCCCAGTTCAGGCAAACACCGCCAATTTCGGCTTTTTCGACAACGGCAACTTTCTTGCTCAGCTGAGCAGCACGTATGGCTGCAACATATCCGCCGGGACCGCTACCCAAAACTAAAACATCATATTTCATTTTTTGTTCAATTTATATTTTGTGTTGCAAAAATACGATTTCAACCGCTTCAAAATGAGAAAAGGGAATAAATTATTTTGTTTGTTTCTAAATAG
>CAZRAW010000291.1:0-1624 GCA_964598065.1 uncultured Lentimicrobiaceae bacterium | reverse complement strand
TCCCTTCCGGGCCTGGGGGAATTCAGCAGGAGCTGGTCGTATAAGACTTACCCGCTGCAAAAATACAAATGTTTTTATTCTTGCAAAGGATTTATTTTTAATTTTACAACATAAATTAACAAACAAATAAGAAAATGGAAAAAAAATCGACCTTTATCCCTGCGCTACAATTTGGCTTGCTTACCGGATTAGCCATGATTGTTTATACATTGATTATGTACCTCGCTGGTGTGAACATGCACTCTTCGTGGAATCTCATCGTCTATCTCTTTTTGGTGGGAGGTATCTATTGGGGGATGAGTAACATCAGAGAAAAACAATTAGATGGCGTAATGTCTTACGGGAAGGCTTTTGGCGTCGGCTTCTGGATAGCCTTTTTCGCTGCCATCCTGTTGGGAATTTTTACTTTCTTCTATTTGAAATATATTAATACAGTTGCGTTGTCCAATGCAATTTCTGAGGCTGAAAATAAAATTTTGTCCTCTAATCCGAATATCAGTGATCAGGATCTCCAAAAGGCTCTTGATATGATGAAAATGTTTGCCACCCCTGTTCTGAGGGCTATCATCGGCTTTTTCTGGTACCTCATTGCCGGGACGATATTTTCATTAATAATTGCTATTTTTGCCAAGCGTGAGGACAGAACCCTTGCGTAGCAAAAAACGCACCCATGGATATTTCGGTTGTCATCCCCTTGTACAACGAGGACGAATCGTTAAGGGAGTTGAATGATTTGATTTTACGTGTGATGGAAACCCATCATTTCTCTTTTGAAATTATTTACGTGGACGACGGCTCCAACGACAATTCATGGGAAGTGATTGAAAATCTTTCGGCTGAAAATGAAAATATTAAAGGGATTCGTTTTTTGCGGAATTACGGGAAATCCGCAGCACTGAACGAAGGCTTCAAAATGACTTCGGGCGAGGTGGTCATTACCATGGATGCCGATTTGCAGGATAGCCCCGATGAAATTCCCGAATTGTACCGGATGATAAAAGAGGAGGGTTATGATATGGTATCGGGATGGAAGAAAAAACGTTACGACCCCGTTACCAAAACAGTTCCTTCCAGGTTTTTCAATTATACTACTCGTGTGCTTTCAGGAATAAAACTGCACGATTTTAACTGCGGCCTGAAATCCTACCGTTCGGATGTGGTGAAAGCAGTTGAAGTTTACGGCGAAATGCACCGTTATATCCCGGTGATTGCCAAATGGGCCGGTTTCCGGAAAATCGGTGAAAAAGTGGTGCAGCACCGCAAACGGAAATATGGTGTTACCAAATTTGGTATTGACCGGTTTATAAAAGGTTACCTCGACCTGCTTTCCATTACGTTTACTTCACGATTTATCCAGAGTCCCATGCACTTTTTCGGGGCACTGGGATCGTTGTTGTTTTTCGTAGGCTTTGTCATTGCCGGTTATTTGGCTTACGCAAAAATTTTCCTGGAAGCTTATAAGATGACCGAACGGCCACTGTTTTATTTGGGCCTGCTCGCTATGATTTTAGGGACGCAGCTGTTTCTAGCCGGTTTCCTCGGCGAAATGATTTCCCGCAGTTCCAACGAAATGAAAAAATATCATATTAAAAAATACATCAATTTTAAAAAATAATTCATGAAA
>CAZRAW010000290.1:0-1625 GCA_964598065.1 uncultured Lentimicrobiaceae bacterium | reverse complement strand
TCAAAAAGTAATTGTGAATAGAAATCTTCAATTACAAACACATCTTGAATCCGGTCTTTATAGGCTTCCTGAATTTCCAAATAGATATGAATCAATGAGATTTTCAGCAATTGAAAAATATAAGTATTGGTTTTGTGTTCCTGATCTATATCGAAGGTCGTTTTTCTCGGATTGATATATGAAATATCGAATTGCTGTTCTTTGATAATGTTGCCAATATCTTTAATTTTTGATTTGAGCTTTTTGTTTAAAATAGCATTTAAACGGTATTTAATCAGTTGGGGCGTATCATCTTCTTGTAACGCCACAAATAAGAAATTGGTTGATTTTATCTTCTCGTTTAGGATTAATTTGGAATAATACTTTGTTTTGTTGTTGAATGGTCGCTCAAACTGTATTTCATACTTAGGCTGAAAAGTAGGTTCAACCTGTTTTACGCCTGAAATCATTGAAGCAAATCTTTCGTCGGGATTATTGACTTCGAGCCAAGGTCTCATTCCTTTATAAAGAATGTCGTCAAGTATGGTGAAATAATTTTTCATAGGTTTTAGAATTTGATTCGGTTTGCGGCTTCTCTTTTCTTCTCGTCAATTACTTTGGCGTAAATCTGGGTGGTTTTTAATTCCTTATGTCCTAACAGCTTGGAAACAGTGTAAATATCGGTTCCCATTGTTAGCTGAAGGGTTGCATAGGTATGCCGGGCGCAATGGAAAGTAATAGTTTTTGTGATTCCTGCCCTCATTATCCATTGCTGCAATTTCATATTGTGCCACGCTGAATATCTTAATCCTTTAAACACCAGTTCGTCTTTATCTTGCCGTTCGCCTAATAATTCAAATGCCTGTTCAGAAATGGGCTGTGTTTCTACTCCTTTAGTCTTTTTCTGTCGGAAACGTATGTAATAACCCATTTCATTAGAATGCTGCACTTCAGACCAAAGCAGTTTGTAGATGTCGGACCATCTTAATCCTGAAAGGCAGGAAAAAAGAAATGCTGTTTTTAATTGTGGAATGTCGCATTCCACCTTTGCCACAGCTTGCAGTTCTTCTAATGTGAGAAATTCACGTTGAGGCTCTCCTTGTTTAAAGCCATCAACTGCTAAGGCTGGATTGTGTAAAATGATGCCGTCTTTAACCGCTTGCTTTAATCCAGCCCTGAATTTGTTGAAATAGGAGTATTTCGAGTTTTGGGATAATCCGGTATTGCTTTTGGTTCTGACTTTTTTGTCTAAATACTCTTTGAAATCCTGAACATATTTCCGATCAATCTTTGAGAAAGGGATATCAGTAGGTGAAAAGGTTTCAAGGTGTTTTAGCATGCTGTCCCAATTACCATAGTTACCCGAACTGTTTTTTCTTTTGTCAGCAAGCATCCGTAAATAGACCAACAAACTGCCCTTTTGTTTTTCCCTATCACGGAAACCATACTCGCCATTTTGCAATTCAATTTGACGCTGTGCACGAATAGTTTCAGCAAGTTCAAGGGTTTTTTTGTTTTGGGTTCGCTCCAAACTGGTTTTTGGTTTAGGAAGTAAATACAATTTGAGGGATTCGGTTTTTCTACTCCCGGCGTTGTAATAGTCGAGGTATAGGCTGGTCTTACCTCCCTGATTCCGTTTTCTTAAT
>CAZRAW010000289.1:0-1626 GCA_964598065.1 uncultured Lentimicrobiaceae bacterium | reverse complement strand
CGGATTAACGGTCATAATCAAAAGCAGGTCAATATCATCCAGAACATTTTCGATGCTGGATAAGGAGGTCGCCGGATTAAGCGAGACACCGGCTTTTATTCCTTGCTGGTGAATAGATTGCAGTGTCCGGTGAAGATGTGTACAGACTTCCTGATGTACGGTTAGAATGTCGGCGCCGGCACGGGCATAATCCTCAATGTACAAATCCGGATTACTAATCATCAAATGCACGTCTAACGGAATTGTGGTGATACGTTTCAGTGCCTTCACCATGTTCGGACCAAAAGTGAGATTCGGTACAAAATGGCCATCCATTACATCCACGTGGATAAAATCGGCACCATTTTCCGCCAGCATTTCCACCTGTGTTTTCAGTTGTAACAGGTCAGCCGAAAGAATGGAAGGGGCGATATAAATTTTTGAAGTTTTCATAAGCTTTTTTTAATCAGGATAGCGTTCCATAACCAGACGGGCAATATTTTCGGGGGTAAACCCAAATTCTTTTTCCAGCATGCCGGCCGGAGCGGAAGCGCCAAAACGGTCGATGCCAAAACTCCATCCTTCGGACACATATTTTCCCCATCCGAAAGTACTTCCGGCTTCAATGCTCACACGGTATTTTACCTGAGGCGGCAAAACAATATCTTTGTATTCCTGCGGTTGCTCATCGAAAAGTTTCATACAGGGCATACTCACCACACGAACTTTTTTACCGCTAATCAGTTTGGCGGCAGCAAGGGCGAGGTGTACCTCCGATCCGCTGGCAATCAAAATGATATCCGGTTTTTTCTTTTCCGATCCCGAAAGGATATAAGCGCCTTTTTTTACTTTTTCTCCCAAATTATCTACATCGAGTGTGGGAACGCCCTGGCGGGTAAAGGCCATAGCCACGGGTTTGTCATTGATTTCAAAAGCCATCTGCATGAGGGCGGCTGTTTCGCGAGCTTCGGCCGGCCGGAAAACCAGCAGTCCCGGCATGGAACGCAACCCGCTCAGCTGTTCGACAGGCTGATGTGTCGGACCATCTTCGCCCACATAAAATGAATCGTGGGTAAAAGCATACAGAACCGGCAACTTCTGCAATGCCGATAGGCGCATGGCTGGTTTGGCATAATCTGAGAAGACCAAAAAAGTAGCGCCGAAAGGTCTGAATCCACCGTGTAGGGCAATACCGTTTAGGATGGTTGCCATGGGAAACTCACGGACGGCAAAAGAAAGGTTCCGCCCGCTGTGGTCGTTGCGGGTAAACTCTCCGGAAACATCCGCATAGGCTTTGGTCTGGTTAGAGGGTTCCAGGTCGGCTGAACCGCCCAGAATGGTGTCAGTTTGTTGTGCAAAACGGACCAGCGTTTTTCCGAAAGCAGCCCGTGTGGCCAGCTTTTCTCCAACTTTAAAATCAGGAACTTCCAAATGGGGAGTAAGGTTGTTATTCAGAATAGCCTGGTATTTTTGGGCAAAAGTAGTATCGGCTGCCGATTTTTTCTCTACCAGTGCTTTCCAGTCGGTAACGGCTTTTCGTTTTTCTTTGAAATCGGTGCGAAAATAGGTATACACTTCATCGGGAACATAGAAGTCTTTGTCGCCGGGCAAGCCGTTTTTCACTTTTGTAGCAGCAATTTCTTCCGG
>CAZRAW010000288.1:0-1646 GCA_964598065.1 uncultured Lentimicrobiaceae bacterium | reverse complement strand
CACGGTCAAGTTCTTTCCAGCTGATAATATTACCATGGGTCAAAGCAAAACTTTTGTCCCCCCCGTAAATCACATAATTATTTTCAGCACTATTTTCCGAGATTTTATTCCAATACATAAGATTTTTAAAGAAATCTTTGTTAAAAGTTTTCCCTGCTTTTATTTCGATGGGAAGAAGATAATCTCCTGTTTCCACAACCAGGTCTATTTCTTTGCCCAACTTACGTAGTCAAGTGCTTAATTTGTCCAAAAATTTATCTCTTTATTGGCCTTTGTTTTACTCTTTTTTCTGATTATCTCGTATAAAAATCAATCATCCGCCGGATGGCTTCCCGGCAGACCGGGCAGAATTCATCGCCCTTGAAAGATTTCATCAGGCAATCCTGCATGGGCCGGTACATGCCCTTTGACACGTAGCCAGCGCCTTCGAAAGCCCCCACGGTATTGCGGTATTTTTTCGTGGCAGGCGTGGGAATCGGGGTTCCCGGCTTTACCATAGATTTCCACTTCTTGTCAAAATGTTTCAGCGTGGTGATGTTGGGTTCCCAGGGTTCAATTTTCAGGTTGTAAAATTTTCCGTAAGCCGTGGTATCATTGTAATATTCATCGGCCAGTCCGGCAAAACCATGGCCGAATTCATGGATTAGAATTTTGGCTGCCTGTATATTGCTGTTAACAGCCACGCTATAATAATTGAAAATGGCGCCGCCGCCGTACTTTTTGCTGTTTACCAGAATATAAATCTGATCATAAGGAGCGTTGGCTGCGAGGTCGCGTACACTTTTATCATCTGTTGACATGAGATAACGTTCGCTGTTGAAAGTGTAATAACTGGTGTTCAGGATGGTATTTTTCCAAACATGTTGTGCCGGAATATCGGCGCCCGATTGTTTTGAAGGTGCCAGTATCGCCCAAAAGTTAAACTTATCTTTGTTTTGCGTGTAAGGCGCAAATGTGAAAAAATCCTTCACAAATTTCCGGCAGTCGGCGATAAATTTACCCATTTGGCTTTCGGTATAGCCCTCCGGCAAAATGACAATATCCACTTTTTTGGCCGGATTTCCGGTAACGCGCACATCAAATTCGGGATAAACCAGCCGCCGGTCGTGTTTTATGAAATAATCATTGGTGTCTACCTCGTAAGAAAACTTTTTCTGAAAAACACCGTTCCAATTTCGGCTGTAAAGCTCAATACGGATATTTTCTTTTGGATAGGGGATAACAACTGTTTCCGAAAAAGTACGGTTGGTTTTTTTTGCTTCTTTCGTGGTCTGCCATTCCCTGAAAAGGGTAGAGTATCCACGCGAATAAAGCAATGAATCATTACTTACATCGAATACCTTCACATAATAATCACCGTAGTTCATGGTGTCCACAAGGTTGGTATGCGAACCGCCCCAATAAGGTTCAGCTATTAACTCATCGAAAGAATAGTACTCGCTGGTATCGTTGCCGCTGTGGTAGTAATCCATCCGCAGCGTTTTGTTGTAAAAATATTTACCAAACTGCGCCTGAACACTCAGACTCAGCAACATCATCATAAAAAGTAAAACCTTTTTCATATTTAAACATTTTTATGACACATTGAAAATCAGAACACAAAAGCAAAAACAGCTAACCTTATTCAGGCATTAACAACTTTTCCG
>CAZRAW010000287.1:0-1649 GCA_964598065.1 uncultured Lentimicrobiaceae bacterium | reverse complement strand
GCAAAGTGCTGAAAAGAAGAAGAGCTAAAGGAAGAAAAAAACTTTCTGTTTCTGACGAATACAGATAGTTCGCGGACAATAAGTTCAGCTATTCATTGACAGCCATAGATAACAGAGACTGCCTCAACTTGTTTGAGACGGTCTCTTTTTTGTGCCCCGACGATTCCAGCTTACGTTGAAGGATTGTTTGCCTTCGCCTTTTTGCTCCCGCTATACATTTCAAATTTGATAAAACGGCTCTCCAGCGGTCCGTTGTACAGGATAATCTTCCGGGATGGCCGCAATCCGATAAATTTAGCTGCTTCCGGGTTTCCGGTGATAATCCAGGCTTCGTAGCCCTGAAATCTGTTTTTCAGCACGTCGCCAATGTGTTTGTAAAGCCCAATAAGTTCATCCTCTTCGAGACGCAGACCATAAGGCGGGTTGAACACTAAAATACCTTTGCCACTTTCGGGATTGACCTTTTCGAAAGGCTTGTTGAGCAACATGACGTCTTTGTGCAGACCGGCGTGTTTCAGGTTGGAACGGGCAATGCCGAAAGCTTTAAATGATTTGTCGGAAGCGATTATGGGATTGTCGTATTCGCAAATTTCTCCGGCAGCTTCCTTCTTTATTTTCGCAAAAAGCTCCGTGTCAAAATCATTCCAGTGTTCAAAAGAGAAATGTTTGCGGTAGTAGCCGGCCGGGATATGCAAGGCTTCCATGACGGCTTCTATGGGAATGGTGCCGGAGCCGCACATTGGGTCGATAAAGTCGCCGTCTTTTTTCCAACCGCTGAGCTTAATCATGCCGGCAGCAAGCACTTCGTTCAGTGGCGCTTTGTCAACAGCAATACGATACCCTCTTTTGTGTAGCGAATCGCCGGAACTATCCAGTGAGATGGTACATTCATTCTGGCTAATGTGTACATCGATGTGTATCTGAGCGTTCTCTTTACTGACGAATGGTCGCTTTCCCATTTTATCACGAAACTGATCGGCAATGGCATCTTTCGTTTTCAATGCCACGTAAAGCGAATTGGTCAGCGATGAATGGAAAACCGAAGCAGAAACAACAAAGGTTTTTCTGACATCGAAAAGTGCCGGCCAGTCAATACGTTTGACCTTTTCGTAGAGTTCCTGTTCATTTTTCACTGAGAAAACACCGATGGGTTTGAGTACGCGTAAAGCGGTACGACAAAGATAGTTGGCTTTGTACATCAGTGCTTTGTCACCCCGAAACAAAACCACCCTGTTCCCGGGTTCCACCGAGGTGGCTCCCAGTGCTTTGAGTTCGTTAGCCAATACGTTTTCCAGTCCCGCAAGTGTTTTGGCGGTAAGGGCCAAACCTTTTTCGAATGTTTTCAGATTTTCCATCGCTGCAAAAGTAGGTAAAACAGGATAACTTCAGGCGTGGACATCTGAAGCGGTGGACGCATGAAGCGGGAATTAGCCTATTTTTGTAAAAAAAGATATGACCATAAATGAGGCGCAAGAGCTGGTGGATCAGTGGATAAACACTACCGGTGTAAGGTATTTCAACGAGTTGACAAATATGGCTATGCTTAGGGTTTATTATGAAACAAGGTATCTGGAATCGGCGAAGTAATTTTGTGCTTTTTCAAGATGCAAAAGTTGCGAATAGCCACAGTTTACCCTGTGAAATAGCAA
>CAZRAW010000286.1:0-1652 GCA_964598065.1 uncultured Lentimicrobiaceae bacterium | reverse complement strand
CGCCGGATATTTACCGGATTCCATTTGGGACCTTCTCCTAACGTCTCCGGCAACGGAAGTTTCATTACTTCGTAGCCGATAAGCTCTTCAATCTGCCGGAAGCTCATCATATCTCTTTCATTAATCAGTGTGATGGCCAGTCCCGAGGAAGCGGCACGGGCAGTACGTCCCACACGATGCACATAATCTTCGGCGTCGCCCGGCACATCATAATTAATGACGATGTCAATATCTTTGATGTCAATCCCGCGGCTTAGCACATCGGTAGCCACCAGCACGCGTGTACGTTTTGAACGGAAATTGCGTAACACCTCTTCACGTTTGCTTTGTTCCAGATCGGAAGAGATACCCCGTACCTCAGAACCACGTCCGCGCAAACCGCGAACAATATCACTTACTTTTTTCTTGGTAGAGCTAAAAATCAATATACTTTTTACATCCGGTTTGTCGGCAATTAAATCATTGATTAATGGCGTTTTTTGGTTTTCGTAGGTAAGATAAGCTGCCTGTAAAACACCTTCTGCCGGTGTGGAAAGGCCAATGGTAATCTCCACCGGATTTTTTAGTGTTTTGGCAGCGAGTTGTTTTATTTTCGGAGGCATGGTAGCGCTGAACATCAGTGTTTGCCGCTCTTTGGGCAGATAAGTAATTATTTTTTGAATATCCTCATAAAAGCCCATATCCAGCATACGGTCAGCTTCATCAAGGATAAGATATCTCAGATGTTCAAACTTCACATAGCCCATGTTCAGGTGCGAAATGAGTTTCCCCGGCGTCGCCACAATAATTTCCGTTCCGGAGGTGAGTGCCCTTTTCTGCTGATCCCATTCCGAGCCGTTGCCTCCACCATAAATAGCAATGGATTCCACCGGTGTAAAATAGGAAAAGCCCTGTATCTGCTGGTCAATTTGCAGCGCCAGCTCACGTGTCGGCACAATCACCAGCACTTTGGTTTCGTGTCGGTTGTCGTTAGCCAAATCATTCAAAACCGGCAAAATAAAAGCTGCCGTTTTTCCCGTCCCGGTTTGTGCGCTGGCAATCAGGTCTTTCTGATTCATAATCGCCGGGATAGCCTGCTCCTGAATTGGTGTTGCCTCTTCGAACCCCATAAAAGAAATGGCTTCCAGCAGGGTATCAGATAATTTTAGTTCTTGAAATTTCATGAAAATTCTATCGTATTATTTGGGATTTTTCGCCCGCAAAGATACGAAACTATTGCTACTGTATCGATTTATCCGCAACAGCAGGATGATATGTCTTTTTATGCCTTACGTTTTCCCTTTTGCCAAATGTTTACTTTTGCAAGGTGAGTACAAACATGGACATAGCCGCTCCCGGCGGCCTATGGAATCCGGAAGAGTTTCCGCTCGTCATTGCCGGGCCTTGCAGCGCCGAAAGCGAAGAGCAGGTTTTACGGACAGCTCATCAGCTTGCTGAGATTCCCGAAGTAAAAGTCTTTCGTTCGGGCCTGTGGAAACCGCGTTCCCGGCCGGGAGCTTTTGAAGGCGTCGGAGAAAAAGGACTACGGTGGCTGGAAAAAGTAAAAGCCGAAACCGGGTTGATGACTACCGTGGAAGTAGCCCGTCCGGAGCATGTAGAGCTTGCACTGAAACATCATGTCGATATTCTGTGGCTTGGTGCCCGCACCGTGG
>CAZRAW010000285.1:0-1664 GCA_964598065.1 uncultured Lentimicrobiaceae bacterium | reverse complement strand
TTACTATTCCATTTTTGCTTGCATTAAGCTACCGGATAAAAATAGAAGAAAATATTTTGATAAAACAATTTGGTGAGACTTATAAAAATTATATGGCAAAAACTTGCAGGATAATTCCGAAAATATATTAGCAAAGCAGATACATGGTTCCTAAAACCGCCACAGACCACAAGTTCATCGACAGAGAAGAATTTAATTTTAAAACAGAAAAAATCAAAGAATGATAAGGCTCGAAAACATTCATAAAAGTTACAGTATGGGGAAAAATAAACTCCATGTACTCAAAGGAATTGATTTGCATATCGAAAAAGGAGAACTGGTTTCCATTATGGGATCTTCCGGTTCGGGAAAATCCACTTTGCTGAATATTCTGGGGATTCTCGACAGCTACGATGAAGGAAAATATTTTCTCGACAATACGCTTATTGCGGGGTTGAGTGAAAAGAAGGCGGCTTATTACCGTAACAAAATGCTTGGTTTCGTTTTTCAGTCGTTTAACCTGATACCTTTTAAAAATGCAATGGAAAATGTGGCGTTACCGCTTTATTACCAGAAAATTCCACGTAGAAAACGCAACAAAATAGCGCTGGAATACCTCGAAAAAATGGGGCTTAAACCGTGGGCCGGGCATTTGCCCAATGAGCTTTCGGGCGGAGAAAAACAGCGGCTGGCCATTGCCCGTGCACTTATTTCACACCCCAAAGTCATCCTCGCCGACGAGCCTACCGGTTCCCTCGATTCAAAAACATCCATGGAAGTTATGGAACTGATGCGCCAGATTAATCGCGAAGGTATCACCATGATTATCGTTACCCACGAACAGGACATTGCCGAACAAACCGATCGTATCATACACCTGAAAGATGGTCGTATTGAAATCGATGCCAGCAGCCATGAAACCAAACAGAAAGTATTTGAAACCCTTGTTGAAGAAAAAGCTCAGGTATGATCATCGATAGAGATAAATGGCAGGAGATATTCAGTACGATTAATAAAAATAAGTTACGTACGTTTTTAACCGGGTTCAGCGTGGCTTGGGGTATTTTCATGCTGATTATTTTGCTCGGCTCCGGCCGTGGACTGCAAAACGGTGTGCAGCACCAGTTTGCCGACGATGCCACCAACAGCCTGTGGGTTTTTCAGGGACAAACCACCAAACCGTACAAAGGCATCAACGCCGGGCGCAAAATCCAGTTTACCAACGCCGATTATTACCGTACCAAACGTCTCGACAAACACATCAACCACATTTCGGGACGCTATTATGTGGGCAGCAAAACCTTAAGCTACAAATATAATTATGGTTCCTACGACATTCGTGCAGTGGACCCCGGTCATAAATATATCGAAAATACCAACATCACAAAAGGTCGTTTTCTGAACCGGCTCGACATGGAGCATTTCAGCAAAGTGATGGTCATAGGTGACGTTGTCCGTAAAGATCTTTTTAAAAACGGCGAAAATCCGCTTGGGAAATATGTTAAAATAGGCGATATTCCGTTTAAGGTGATTGGCGTTTTTAAGGATGCAGGCGGCAACGGCGAAATGCGAAAAGTCTATATTCCGGTGAGTACGGCACAACGGGTCTTTAACGGTGGTAACCGTCTGGACCAGATTATGTTTACCGTGGGTGATGCCACACTCAAACAGACTAAACAAATTGA
>CAZRAW010000284.1:0-1697 GCA_964598065.1 uncultured Lentimicrobiaceae bacterium | reverse complement strand
CCATCCGCCGGGCAGCGGTTGATTTCAACGTTCAGCTGATTACCAACGCCCGTCTCGCCAGCGCTTTTGTTTACGCCATCAGCCGTTACCGGTTAGAGGATTTGCCGGTAAAGAGCTGGGAAGAATACTAATCCGCAGGCTTCAGGCTTCAAAATTTACAATCCGGAAGCCGCAAAAGATAAACATGTGTGGTTGCCCCGAATCGAGCGATCTCTAATCCTGTCCCTTGGCTGGTGCGCATTTGCAATGCGTGCCTGATAATACTCATCCATCTTATTTATCTCACCTCCAAATTAAATTTTCTTTTATTGCCATCCGAAAATATTTCTTACTTTTGTACCATTATATTTTATAATTATTATTCAATCTAAATAAAAATAAAAGATGACAATAACAAGACAGCAGGTGGTAGATGCGCTGAAACAGGTTATCTTTTTTGCCAAAAAGGATAACATTGTTGATCTGAACATGGTTCAGGACATTTCCATCAAAGGAAAAGAAATTAAGGTAACCGTTGTTTTTGAAAAATTAAACGATCCCTCAGTAGGAATTATCTATAACTCAGTGGTTAAAACCTTAAAAACCGAATTGGGAGACGACATCACAGTGGACGTGAAACCGGTAGCTGATGACACGGCAGGCCCCCTTTTGGGTGTGAAAAATATCATTGCCGTTATTTCGGGAAAAGGAGGTGTCGGTAAATCAACCGTAGCTGCCAACCTCGCCATTTCGCTGGCTAAAAGCGGAAATAAAGTAGGAATTTTGGATGCCGACGTGCTGGGGCCTTCCATCCCCATTATGTTTAATGTGGAAGACGGCCAGCCCAAGGTGATTGAGAAAAAAGGAAAACCGGTTTTGATACCGCTGGAGAATTATGGTATTAAAATTCTGTCCATTGGCTTTTTCGTGAAACCCGAACAGGCACTCATGTGGCGCGGCACCATGGCCAACAATGCCTTTAACCAGCTTATGACCGATTCCGAATGGGGTGAACTTGACTTTCTCGTCATCGATATGCCTCCCGGAACCGGCGACATTCAACTGACCCTTGCACAAAGTTACAACATCAAAGGAGCCGTGCTGGTTACCACTCCCCAGAAAGTAGCCACTGCCGACGTGCGTCGTGCCGCCATGATGTACCGCCAGGAAAAACTAACCATTCCTCTGTTGGGAATTATCGAAAACATGTCCTATTTTATCCCGGACGACATGCCTGACAAAAAATATTATATTTTCGGTCAGGGCGCTAGCGATCAGCTCGCTAACGAGTTGAATATCAAAATATTGGGGCGCATACCTATTGAAGCTAAGATTTCGGAAACGGGTGATAAAGGCATGCCGATTTCACTAATGAACGGTACACCGGTTACAAAAGCCTTTGCTGAAATAGCCCAAAAACTAAAAGTTGAAGTGGCCGAACTCTAAGCACCCCTTTTCAGAAAATTTATCATACTTAAAAAAACTAAAATGGAAAATGACAGGAGCAAACTCAATCAAAAAGTGCAAAATGTAATTGATCAGGTGAGACCTTATTTGCAGCAAGATGGCGGGGATATCAATTTTATTGAAATTACTGATGACAACGTGGTAAATGTGGAACTCATCGGCGCCTGTGGTGCATGTCCTTTTAGCACCATGACCCTGAAAAACGGTGTGGAAGCTACTTTGAAAAAAGTTATTCCTGAAATAAAAGAAGT
>CAZRAW010000283.1:0-1726 GCA_964598065.1 uncultured Lentimicrobiaceae bacterium | reverse complement strand
GTGAAACAGCTGAAACAGCAGGTGCAGGCTATTCAGATGAAGCTAAACTTGTAAAAACTTAAAAACCATAATTATGAAAAAATTTGGAGGTGAATGGACTCAATCAAAAATGAATATTGTGTTAAAATATACACAGGCGTATCTGCACGTTATGAAAGGAAAACCGTGGAAAATTATGTATTTTGATGGTTTTGCCGGATCAGGTGATGTCAAAAGCCCATCTTTTTTCAGAGAAGGCGTTGCCACACAAATACTTAAAATTAAAGATCCTGTGCCATTTGATATGTATTATTTTGTGGAACTGAATAGCCGTAATGCAGATGCACTTGAAAAAAAGATTAAAATCGAATTTCCTGAGAAAAAGAACGTACATATTGTTCGTGAAGATTGCAACAAGAAGCTTTATGATTTGGCAAAATTTCTTAAGGGAGAGGGGGAGAATTATAAAGTATTGGCATTTATTGACCCTTTTGGAATGTCCATCAAATGGGATTCAATCAGAAGTCTTATAGGGCTTGGAATAGATCTGTGGATTTTAATCCCAACAGGAATTGGTCCCAATAGACTTTTAAAAAAAAGTGGCATTATTCCTGAACCCTGGCTTGAAAAATTGGAATTATTTTTAGGATTGCCCAAAGAGGAAATAAAAAGTAGTTTTTATAAAAAGAAAAGCCAATTGAATCTTTTCGGAATTGATGAGTATCAAAAAGAAAAACATTCAGTCGAATTATTACATGAGATATACCGTAAACAATTAAGTAATGTTTTTAGTTTTGTATCGGATTCTTTTGTCCTAAGAAATCAGAAGAACTCAATTTTATATCATTTTTTACTGGCTTCAAATAATTTTACGGCAGTAAAAATTGCCAATGACATTATTAAGCCGTATAAATTATAAAGATAATGGCAAGATCGAATATAGAATGGACGGAAATGACATGGAATCCCACAACGGGATGTACCAAGATATCAGAGGGTTGCCTTTTCTGTTATGCGGAGCCTCTGTCATTACGCCTAAAAGCTATGGGGTTACCTAAATATCAAAACGGATTTAAACTCACCTTGCATCCGGAAGAATTAAAAAGGCCGCATTCGTGGAAAAAATCCAGAATGGTTTTTGTCAACTCAATGAGTGATCTTTTTCATCACGAAGTGCCGGACGACTTCATAAAGGCTGTTTTTAAGGTTATGAATGAAACCCCACAACACAATTATCAGATATTGACAAAACGTTCCGGGCGACTGCTTCAAATTGCCGGAGAACTAACCTGGACAGAAAACATTTGGATGGGAGTAACCGTTGAAAATGAAAAAGTAACGCCGCGAATAAATGACTTGATACAAACTCCCGCAAAGGCAAAATTCCTTTCCTGCGAGCCTCTTATCGGACCAATCATATCTCTCGAAAAATATGTTTCTTCAATTGACTGGGTTATTGTTGGCGGAGAATCAGGTGCCGGTGCAAGAAAGATGGAAAAATCCTGGATCGATAATATTTTAAGGGTTTGCAGTGAAAACAGTACTCCTTTTTTCTTTAAACAGTGGGGCAGAATAAGTTCGAATGTTGATAAAAGTGATCCGACTATTAAGTCAAAAAATTTGTATCACGCCAAAGGTGGTTGCCAGTTGGATGGGAAAGTTTATCGTGAAATGCCTGTCTTATAGCTAATGTACGCCATCCTCGACATTGAAACCACCGGGTTGAGTCCGGCGAAAGAGAAAATTA
>CAZRAW010000282.1:0-1763 GCA_964598065.1 uncultured Lentimicrobiaceae bacterium | reverse complement strand
TTTACAAAGGTTTTGAAGATTTGCTGAAGCTAAGAATTATTGATAAAATACCTGTAATTGTGGCTGTTCAGTCCGAAGGGAGTGATAATCTCGTGCGGAACCTGAACAATGACGATTTTGATATTCATCTTAGCCATACGCTTGCCGACTCCATTTCCGTGGATATTCCCCGGAACTTTTATATGACACGCAGATTTTTGAAAAAATATAACGGAGAACCGCTCACTGTTTCCGATGAGCAGATTCTTGAAGCTTCCACCGTACTGGCAAAGAACACCGGTATCTTTTCTGAACCTGCTGCTGCAACGGCTTTTGCCGGATTTCTTGCTTATAAAAACAGTGGAAAGTTGCCCGCCGGCACCCAAAACGTTGTGCTGCTTACCGGCAGCGGACTAAAAGACATCAAAACAGTCAGCGAGCATTTAAAAATGCCGGCTGCTATTGAACCACGGCTTAGTGAACTCAAAAAATTATTAGGATGATTACTTTTATTTTAAACGGAGAGAAACAGGTGTTTGAGGGCGACCCGAACATGACACTTTTAAAATACCTGCGCAACGAAAAGCATCTCACTTCCGTGAAAGATGGCTGCACGGATCAGGCTGCCTGCGGGGCCTGCACAGTCGAAATTAATGGCAAAGCCATGCTTTCGTGCGTTCAGAAAATGGGACGCCTGCAGGATGCCGTCATTTTTACTCTGGAAGGATTCCCCGAATACATAAAAGACACCATTGCCAAAGCTTTTGTCAACAAAGGAGCAGTGCAATGCGGGTTTTGTACCCCCGGACTTATCAGCCGCACCAAAGTGCTGCTGAAGAAAAATCCAAAACCTACGCTCAAAGAAGTTCAAAAAACAATCAAACCACACTTGTGCCGGTGTACGGGTTACAAGAAAATTGAAGAAGCCATTTTGTATGCCGGGGAAGCGCTGCATGAGCATAAACACCTCGAAATTACCAAAACTTCCGGAAAAGTCGGTGTTTCGCAACCAAAATACAGAGCTTACGAAACAGCCCTCGGCGAGCGAAAGTTTGTGGACGATTACTTTTTTGACGGTATGCTGTATGCCGCATTGAAATTTAGCGATTATCCGTCGGCAAAAGTATTAAAAATCGATGTCTCCCGTGCCGAAAAACTGCCCGGTGTTCATAGGGTTTTTACGGATAGAGATATCCCCGGACAACAGAAAATCGGATTGATTATTTCCGACTGGCCGATTCTGGTGGGCGAAGGACAAATGACGCATTACATCGGAGATGTGCTGGCAGGTGTGGTGGCCGATTCGGATGATATTGCCCGCAAAGCAGTTGAACTTATCCATGTGGAATATGATGTGCACGAACCGGTTACTGATGTTTATAAAGCTATCGATGCCCCCCGCATTCATGCGGAAAGACCGAACCATTTTAACAGCACCCGGTTTCGTATTGGGAATCCCGAAGAGCAATTGAAAAAGGCAAAATACATTTCCAAAGGACATTATGAAACTCAACGTATCGAACATGCTTTTCTGGAAAAAGAAGCAGCAATAGCCATGCCTGATGGTGACGGGATAAAGCTTTACAGCCAAAGTCAGGGTATTTACGAAGACCGGCGTCAGATAGCGCAGATTTTGGGATTGTCCGAAGAGCAGGTGCGGGTGATTCTTGTGCCTAACGGTGGTGGTTTTGGTGGAAAAGAAGATTTGAGTGTCCAGGGGCAAACCGGTTTGTTTGCTTTTCTGATGCAAAAGCCGGTGAAACTGACGCTTACGCGTGAAGAAT
>CAZRAW010000281.1:0-1787 GCA_964598065.1 uncultured Lentimicrobiaceae bacterium | reverse complement strand
TTACCTGGTCTTTATTTTTTTGTTCATCGGAGCGAGCGGATTTCCATCTCCCGGCAACGGTTCTGATAGTTTAAACCTGACGTTGCAGCATTTGCCGGGGACACAAAAAGCAGCTGTACTGAAAAAAACAATACTGAAATTATATCGGAAGAATCCTGCCGCAGCTGTTGGTTTTGCACTGCAATATGAAAAACTGTCGGAACAGGAGGCTTCCACGGAAGATAAAATCCTTTTTTTCAAAGAGTTATCCGTGAAATTTGAGCAGATAAAAGATTATAAACACGCACTGGTTTTTTATAAAATCGCCGACAGTCTGCAAAACAACATCCGATTGCCGGTAATAGAAACATCAGCGGAAAACACCGGTTTTCCCGCTTCTTTTTATCTTTTTATCTTTGTATTGCTGGCGGGAATTGCCTTGCTGATTTATCTGTTCTTCTATATGCAAAAGAGCGTTCGCAGATTAAAGCAAACGGAACAGGAAATAAACCGATTGCAAGAGGAAACAGCCAAAGCCGAGCAGGAAATCAACGAGAAATTGCAGCAGCAAAACGGGGCATTACAACAGGAACTGGAAACTTTGCATATGCAAGAGCTGACGCTAAAAACCTCCCTGAAAAAAGTTGAAGAGGCTAATTATCTCCGTAATGCGTTTATCGCTAACCTGGGGTTTGATGTGCGTACGCCACTTAGCGGAATTATCGGATTTGCCAATATGCTGGAAACCGAACTGGCGGTCAGGGAAAACAGTGAGCTGTATGAGTATGCCGCAAACATTGAAAAGAGCGGCGCCCGCCTGCTGAAGCTGTTGGACAACGTCATTGACCTCTCCAGCCTTGAATCTAACACCCTGGTGCTAAAAATTAAACCGGTAGCTCTCAACACGATAATTACCAGAGTGTTTGAACAATATAAAACGGAAGCTAACAACAAAAAACTGATCTTTAAAAGTAAAATAAGCAGTGAGTTAAATACTGTCCTCACGGATGAAAAAGGATTGGAAAAAGCACTGGCGCAAATCGTTGACAATGCCATAAAATATACGGAGAAGGGGTTTGTTACCATCTCGGCTTCTTATGTAGAAGAAACAGATACGAATGTTATTGAGGTAAAAGACAATGGCCCCGGAATTAGTCCTGACAAACAAAAATATCTTTTTGAACCGGGCCTTTCTAAAGATATTCACAACGAGGGAACAGGAATAGGTTTGAAACTGGCCAAAAAATACATTGAAATGATGAAAGGCAACCTGCTTCTCAAGTCTGTTCCCGGAAAAGGAACTACCGTAACTGTTCATCTGCCGTGTAGCGAAAAAGCTGTTGTCGAAGAACAGGCTACAGAAGCAAAACCAACTCGGGAAATAGAAGTTACAACCGCTGCCGAACTTGGTGACCTGGATATTTTTGTGGTGGAAGATGACCGCATGAACCGGCTGATTTTGGAAAAAATGCTCAGCAAGCTGGGGAAAGTAAAGCTCACAGTGGACGGTGACGACTGCATGAACATCATCGCCAAAGAAGCTGCCAACGGACATTTTTACCAGGTCATGCTTTTCGACATTAACCTGCCCGGCGACTGGGATGGCATCAAACTTTTAAAAACCATTCGCGAAAAATATCCTGAATACCGGAAAATTCCGTTTATCGCACAGACAGCCTATGCCATGTCGGGCGACAAAGAACGCCTGCTAAAAGAGGGTTTCGACAGCTATCTCGCCAAGCCCATCGATAAAAACGAACTTATTACCACCATTAAACAGCAGATGAAGATTTACGGGTAAAAGACAC
>CAZRAW010000280.1:0-1799 GCA_964598065.1 uncultured Lentimicrobiaceae bacterium | reverse complement strand
CTCATCGGAATGTATTAACACCAATTCTTTATCTGCATCGTCTAATTTCTTTTTTAATAGTTTTTCGATTAAAACCCTATCGATTTTTTTAGTTGTAGCAGGTTTATTGCTTTCAAAGGTGAGTTGTTTTCTCCCCTCGTTTATAGGGAATAATTCGGGTTTATCCTCTTTACCCAATTCTATATTTTCAGAAACCACTTCATATCCCTTATCTTCAAACCATGTAGTCAGGTATTCTATGAGGCTTTCCTGGCACATATAATGCACAATCTCTTTGGGAGTATAATAGGCGCCTTTGTCTTTGTTGTCCTCAAGTAAGTTTTCAAAAATATGGCCTAACATTTCAGGGTCAACGGCCACGGTATGGTCGTCGGGGTCATCTTCGTAAATGGTAAAATTGTATTGATTGAAAAACTGAAACAGGTTTTCAAATAACTCAGCCGGAAAAATCAGATTTCGGTATTTTACATTGTCTTCTTCAAACAAACCACCATTAAGAAAAGGTATGCGTATTTTTTCGCCCTGTATCAGTTCAATTAAATCATCTTTTCGTTGTGTGTTGAGCGTATCGAAAAAGAGTATGCTTAGATATTCCGAATAGAAAATCCCTTTGTTGCTGCTATTACTAAAAAGATTCCAAAGAAAATTGGGGTCGCCTTGCCCCCAATCGCTTTTTTCGGACACCCCCATCCAACCTTTTTTCTGAATAAAGTAAAGAAATACAATACGTCCCAGCAGTTTTTTATTAAAATCCCGGGCTTCTTTTTCATCGCCATTAAAAATATAAGCAAGCTGCGGATTTGGTTTACCGGTTTGTTTTTCTTTCCATTTGCTTCCGCTTTTAACCAATCGTTTTCCGGTAAGAAACTCAACGAAATTTTCATAATGCTCTTTGTATTCTTCAAAAAATGCCTTGGAAAGTTTTTCTACCGAGAAAGCATCTTTCACATCATCTAATGTTGTTTTGCTTCCCTTTTTTGCAATAATGGCAAATCGTTCGGCAGCAGTACGGCAACTCTCATCTTCACCCAAAACATAGGTGTAACGTTTGGGTTCGGTTTTAACTTTAATCGGTTCGCCTTCTGCATTAAATCCGGTAAGTTCCGAAACATAAGAGAAACGCCAGTTTGAATTTTCAGAATGGTGGTAAACAATAAATGCAGCATCAATATTTTTCCAGTATTTGCGTAAAAGGTTTCGTAAACCAACACGGTTTCGTTCAAGAACAATTCCTTTTGCCAGCGTTACATCATAAACTGCAATGTTGCGTTCTATTCCATTTTCGTTAAGCACAACATAACCCAGGCGGGTAGCTTGTGTGGCAACATCTTCATTTATTCCGGTAAGTATTTCAGGTGTTGGCAATAAACGCGCATTGGCAAAAGCCTGTGAAAGAAACTGTTTCCAGTTGTTTTGATTATATCGAAGCTGAAAAATCTGTTGTATTTGTTGTTGCGTCATAATTATCTCTCAATTTGATTTTGTGCAATGGCGATAGCCTTATGCAGTCTGTCTAACAATATCTCTTTTGAAGGAAGAATAGTAAAATAATCGGCAACTTTAATATTGGTTTTATGCAATTGTAAAAGTTCTATATGTTCGGGGTTTTTACCTGTACACAGAATTAATCCAATTGGGGAATTTTCTCCTTCAACCGCTTCGTATTTTTCAAGATAACCGAGATACAATTCCATTTCACCCTTATAGGCGGCATCAAACTCCCCTATTTTCAGGTCAATGGCAATTAATGATTTTAGCCTGCGATGATAAAAAAGCAAATCAATATAATAATCACGGTT
>CAZRAW010000279.1:0-1831 GCA_964598065.1 uncultured Lentimicrobiaceae bacterium | reverse complement strand
ATTTGCTCTATAAAAAAGGGCCTGCTGACCGATGTGGTGGAGCGCAAAAAAATTTACCGGACGGACGGCCAAATTGTTTTTGAAGAAAATGACCGGGAGATACCCATTACCGGAAACAGTCTGGTGTCTATGAACTTCTGGGGCTTTACACCCAAATATTTTGCACAGTCGGAAGCCTGGTTTGTGGATTTTATCCGTGAAAACGCCCGGCAGCTGAAAGCCGAGTTTTACATACCCTATGTGGTGAACAAGCTGATAACGCAAGGTAATGCCAGTGTGCGGGTACTCGAAAGCCGCGACCGGTGGTTTGGTGTTACGTATCAGGAAGACAAAGCAGTAACCATCGAGCGTGTCCGGCAAATGGTGCGGGAAGGAAGATATCCGGAAAGTCTTTGGGACGGGGAGAAGCTGGAATAGAAGATTTTTTATTTTTTATTGTTGACAAGGGTGGATTATCATCGAACTGTTAATGGTTTTTGACTTTGGCCGGTAGCAGCGTTGTTGTTCCAAGCAAGGCTGTGATGCGCTTTCCAAGAAGAGCGGATAGCCTGTTATTGTATATAAAAAAAGCGTTGTGTTATGAAAATTAAATTGATTAATTAAAAGCTGCTTTATTCCTTTTCCGCAGCAACATGAAAAAAAATTTTAGAAATTTCCACATATAATACTACAAGAGCTACTGCTCCCAAAAATGCAGGGATAAAATATACTTTATCAAAGTGCCATGAACTGAACCAATAGCCCAATACAGCAGATCCTAACCATGCTCCTATCCATGCAACTACCAACTCACCAAAAAAAGAGCCCAGATCCTTCCTGACAAAATATTTCACTACATAGTGAAGAATTAGGGATACAAATAATGCAAACCCTAATAAGATAATAAATGATATAAAGTTCATTGCAATCATAATTTAGTCCTCCATAGTTTTTAATGTTGTATCACAACACAATGCTTTTGATAACAAATGTATAGATAAATATTTTAGAAATCCAAATTATTTATGAACTTTTTTTATATTTATTAACCTTATAAATAAGAAATAATTGTCAGGAACTTGGTAATAATACCCCCAATAAGCATTTAAAGCTTAGAAGTTGATACGAAACTTTAGTAAAAAAGTATGAGATTTTATTTTTTCGTATCCTGAAAACATTGATTTATGGTTCTAAAAATAGTCAGGTTGGCAACTTTAAGTTATTAATCCGGTTCATCAATTCCTTTTGGCAGTGAGAAACCGGTTTTGAAAACTATTTGGCTAATCCGGGTTAACGAATTCCTACTTTCTTTAATTTTGCAAAAAACAAATAGTCATGGATGTTCAAACCAATCTGAAAAAAGTCCTGTACGATATTCCGCCACATGTAAAGCTAATTGCGGTTTCCAAAACCAAACCTGTGGAGATGATACAGGCTGCTTATGACGTCGGACAACGTGATTTTGGAGAAAACAAAGCACAGGATATGGCTGCCAAATTTCCACAACTGCCTCCTGATATTCGCTGGCACTTTATCGGTCATCTGCAAACCAACAAGGTCAAATATATTGTCCCGTTTGTTTCGCTGATTCATGCTGTCGACAGCCTTAAAATCCTGAAAGAGATAAACAAACAAGCTAAAAAACATAACCGCGTTGTCGATTGCCTGTTTGAATTTTACATTGCTATCGAGGAATCGAAATTCGGATTAAACATGGAAACAGCAGAAGACATCCTTCAATCGGACGAATACAAAAAGCTGCAAAACATTCGCCTTTGTGGCGTTATGGGTATGGCGACCTACACCGAGGATACTAAACAAATACGGAATGAATTCCGAAAACTTAAGTCTA
>CAZRAW010000278.1:0-1835 GCA_964598065.1 uncultured Lentimicrobiaceae bacterium | reverse complement strand
GTATTTACTTCAACATCTTCGTTCAGGGGCATTTTATACAGTTGAGCACCCTTAAAAATTAATGTTTCAAAGCCTGGAAAAGTCCGCAGGGTTCGCATAGCAGAATTTTCACTCTTTCCACTTTTAGCAAGCTTCTGTATGTTAGCTACTTTAGCATCGCTGTTTAATCCAATCGGGATGGCTTTTCCTGTATCTTTAAACTGCGAATACCAATGTTGTCCATCGCAGAAAGGTTTGTTTCTTGATTTGCCGCACCGGCACAAAGCAAAATGCTCTTCCGATTCGGGGTGGTCTTTGTCGTGCAATTCAATTGAACCTTTGACAAAATAGGGGCCGTCTTCAGTAACTTTGATTTCCGGTTGTTCCGTAAATTTATCGTATAAAACACCATCGATAGAATAGCTCAGGGCGCCGGAAGGGCATTTTTTTATGGTTTCGATGATTTTTTCTATGGTTTCGGCATCGGGATTGATCCAGGGCTCTACACCCATTTGGAAAACTTTGGGCAGGCCTGCCGTGCAAAAGCCCACGTGGGCACAAATCCCGCGATTATCATGAATGGTAATTTTTTTACCCTGATAACTATCCGTTTTCCTGGGCTGTCTGCCTTCCAGTTTCTCATCTGTCCAGCCGATTTTCCCGTGGGTTCCGTCACAAAACGGTTTGTGTTTGGATTCTCCGCACCGGCAAAGGGCAATAGTTTTCTTCTTTATGGAAAACATATTTCCGTTTCCTTCGGTCAGGCTCTCAATATTTCTGACAACCAAAGGGCCGTTAAATGAAGTGCTGACTGAAATTTTTTTAGACATAAAAATACATTTAAATATATGCTTCTCAATGGATTATCTTATCAATACCCATATTTGTTTTGCTTAGTATGGAGTTAGTAAGCTATAGCCAAAAATGGTTCTGACTGTTTTCAACCCAATATTCAACACCAAAAATCATTAGCCGGATTGCCTGATGCTGCATGTCGGAGACATTATGAGTAAAAGTATGAAAAAATTTAATTCTGAAAAAGGCTTTGGTATTATCAACCTGTGATAATAAGGTAATAATAGTTTATTCATTTTTTTTTCTAAAAAGCGTGTAAACATAAGGTCTTTCTGCACCCGTAGGCATGGAGTATATGTAATCAAAGCTGTCTGTCAACTCGAAATTATCTCCAAGTTTTTCGGCTAACATTTCCCCGCTGTATCTATATATGGGAAGGCCTGAACATTTTGTTGCCCCCTTTAGATTGAACTCGGCAAAAATGACAAAGCCGCCTTTTTTTACTTTGCTTTTCAGCAGATCAAAATAAGTATCCCGATCTTTTGATTCCGTGAAAAAATGAAGTACCGCTCTGTCAATCCAAAGATCAACGGGAGCGATATTTTTCAGGAGAACAGGGTTGGTTAAATCATCCTCAATCCACTTGATTTTATCTTTTTCATTCCCAAGACTGGTTTTCAGTCTGGTTAGGCAATCGTTGCTTATATCCGTTGCAATTATATTTCTGTAACCCATTAATAAAAGGAATTCGATCAGGGTGGTAGTCCCTGCGCCAACATTTAATATTACCGAGTCAGGAGATAAATTACATTTATCGATCAGACAAATTGACTCTTGCGGAAACTCTTCGTACCAACCTAATTTATCATCAGTGCTGTTTAAATATGCCTTATTCCAATGTTCTTTCAGATCAACTTCTGTTTCTGGTGCCGGAGTGATACAATAGCTTTCCCCTTCGTTGTTTATATCACAACTCTCTCCTTTCATAATACATCCTTTTTAATCCGTTCAAACTCCTCTTTCGTAATCTCTCCCTTTGCGTAACGCTTTTTTAGAATTTC
>CAZRAW010000277.1:0-1837 GCA_964598065.1 uncultured Lentimicrobiaceae bacterium | reverse complement strand
AACTATCGCGAACACGCCAAAGAACTGAACAACCTCATACCGGAAAAACCGATCTTTTTCATGAAACCCGACACGGCGCTGCTGCAAAAAAATAACCCGTTTTTCTATCCCGGTTTCTCGAACAATGTCCAATACGAAACGGAAGTCGTACTTAAAATCAACCGCAATGGCAAACATATCGAAGAGAAATTTGCCCACAAATATTTTGATGAAATCAGCATTGGCATCGACTTCACTGCCCGCGACCTGCAAGCCGAACAGAAGAAAAAAGGACTTCCCTGGGAGATTGCCAAAGCCTTTGATGGCGCCGCCCCGGTGGGTGAGTTTGTCAGCAAAAATCAATTTCCAGCCATTAACAACCTGTGTTTCTCATTGAAAATAAACGGCGAACTCCGGCAGGAAGGCAACACCAGTAACATGATGTTTAGTTTCGACCGGATTATCGCCTATGTTTCGCAGTTTGTATCCCTGAAACCAGGCGATCTGATTTTCACCGGCACCCCTGCGGGCGTTGGACCAACAAAAATCAACGACCATTTTGAGGCCTTCATCGAAGACAAAATGCTGCTATCCTTTAACGTAAAATAATGAAGGAAAAGGCGGTTTTCAACTGGAGCGGAGGTAAAGACTCCACGCTTGCACTGTACAAAGTTTTGAAAGAGTGTGATTTTGAGGTCGTTTCGTTGCTGACCACCCTCAATGAAAAATACAACCGGATTTCCATGCACGGCGTACGTGCCTTGCTGCTGGAGCAACAGGCCGAAAGTATCGGCATACCACTCCGGAAAATTATGTTACCCGAAATAGCTGACATGGACACCTATACAGCTATCATGGGCAAAGAAACAGTCGAATTGAAAAAAAAGGGCGTTTCTGCCTTTATTTACGGTGATTTGTTTCTCGAAGACATCCGGAAATATCGCGAGAAACAACTTTCAGGAAGTGGTATCCGTCCTGAATTTCCCGTTTGGAATTACCCTACCCGGCAGGCAGCACACGATTTCATCAATCTCGGATTCAAAGCAGTCCTTACCTCGGTAGATGCTTCCAAATTAGATAAAACCTTTGCCGGAAGGCTGTTTGACAAAAGTCTGCTCCTCGACCTCCCTCCCGGCGTGGATCCTTGTGGCGAAAATGGTGAGTTTCACACTTTCGTTTTCGATGGTCCAATCTTTTCAAAACCGGTAAGCTTTTCTCTCGGCGAAACCCTGCACAAGACGTACAAATTAAAGGATAAAAGTCTGAGTTCCGGTTTCTATTTTACAGATATTGTACCGGAGTAAAGCGGGCAACACAAGCAGTACAAACCACCGTAAGAGATAGAGCCCTGCCGTTCTTCCTGTTTTTGCCAAGATAAATCTTATATTTGGTGTGGGTAAAAAAAGTTAGCGTGGCTACTAAAACACCTTCAAATTACACCCCCCCCTCGCCATACATAATACCAAAACAAAACAACAAAAATGGTATTTTTGTCCAAAACAAAACAGATTTTGAAAATTGCCGTCAACACCCGGTTGCTCTTAAAAAACAAGTTAGAAGGTATCGGCTGGTTCACCTGCGAAAGTCTCAGCCGCATGGTGAAAGCACATCCGGAACACACTTTTTATTTCTTATTTGACCGTTCTTATGATACCTCCTTTATCTTTTCAGATAACGTTATCCCCGTGGTTGTTCCTCCGCCGGCACGGCATCCGGTACTGCACTACTGGTGGTTTGAGCATGCCCTGCCGAAGGCACTTAAGAAGATTCGTCCCGACATTTTTATCTCACCTGACGCATACAATTCGCTATCTTCACCTTTTAAAAATCTGATGGTTATCCACGATCTGAATTTTGT
>CAZRAW010000276.1:0-1878 GCA_964598065.1 uncultured Lentimicrobiaceae bacterium | reverse complement strand
CCACTGCCGGTGTAACCGCCGAGTACTATCATTTTCGCCGGGCGGGAAAATTGTTCTCGAATGTATCTGCGGTAAGCCTTGTATCCGCCTTCAAGGGTGGTGGCTTTCAGCCCGGCCGTTTCAAAAAGCCAGGCCATACTGCCCGAACGCATGCCGCCCCGCCAGCAATGCACCAATATTTCCTTTTTCGGCGCCAGCTGTTTGGCCTGTTTAACGAAATTGGCCAGCTTGGGACCAACAATTTCCAACCCCAGTTGTACGGCGTGTTCTTTGCCGCCGTTTTTGTAACCAATACCCACAATGGCACGTTCATCGTTGTTAAACAGGGGAATATTCACGGCACCCGGAATATGACCCTGCGCAAACTCTGCGGGTGAGCGCACATCCACCAGCGGCAACGTATCGGTTAATGGTAAGAATTTTTCTATGGGTAGTGATTCAGCCATGTTTTTCGTTTGAAAGCGCAAAGTTAAAATATCTGTGTCATTCGATATAATTTCTCTTTGTCGGGGAAACTTTTGATCTTTTTTATTTTTTGGGCACCCGGGCGGGCTATCCGCTATAGTCCTCGTCGGCAGGCCTTTTAGACTAATACAGGGCAGGGGGCTTTTTTGGTCGCTCCTGCCCCGTAAGCCTCAATAAGCCTGCCGGCTGCGGGCTGCCGCTTTTATCCCTGGTGCGGGCATCCGTGCTGTATATTGTTTTTGGCCATAATTACAAATTACTCATCCCATTAACATTCGGATTTTAAATCCGAATGAGCGAAGGGAACTAATCTGATATGGTTGTACGCCTGATAAGACTACATTGGGATGAACATCCCCCCATCCCGCCAACGCTATTGATCTGTTTTTTAGGGGATGCTGGCTTTTGAAAAAGTAAAAATGGAATCTTTTTTTAGAATTTCTGCCTTTTGTCTATTATATCTAAAACGAGCACTTGTATTGTTTTTCGTAACCTAATCCTCCTTAATCATTTGGAAGGGAGGAGATATTCTTTTTAAAGAATTTTACTCATGCAAAGCCAGCATGGGCAGCTCCAGCTTGAAGAAATCTTTTTTGTGTATCCGGTGTGAAGAAAAAAGTTGTTTTATAATATTTTTCTTTTCCGCAAGGAAAGCCACCATATCGATGTTGTTGTCTTCCGTAAAAGTTTTCAGCGCTTCGTTTTTGTCGGTTGCCTCAATTACTGAAAACTCAATTTTTCCTTCCCTGTGTTCATTCTCAAAAGCTTTTTCCAACTCCTCCACGAGTAGGTCGGTTTCCTGTTTTTTCGTGTTTAACACAAAATGACAGACGTGCATTTTAAAGGGGATATGTGCGAAAAGTTTGAGAATTTGTTCAAGTGCATGGATGTCCAACTTGTTAAAACCTGTTGGATACATGATGTTTTTAAGCCGAAACCCAGAATAACTCTCCGGTATGGCCAAAACGGGGACATGCGCTTTGGCCATGATTTCTTTTGCCATGCTGCCTTCGAGGAAGCCTTTTTTGCCATGGCCACGGGTTCCCATAATCACCATATCGGGTTGCAGTTCTTTGCATGTTTCCGTAATTTCCCACCGCGGGTCGCCACCCTGAAGTGAAGAGGTTATCGAGATGTCCTGGCCGGAGGCTTTGATGAGTTTTTTTACCTGTTGTTCTATCTCAGTGAGTTGCTGCTCTGCCTGCTTTTTCAATGCCAATATAATATCGCTGTTGAAAAAAACATCGTTATCCATAGCTTCCGGTAAACCGGAATCGGGAACCATGACCTGGTCGTTATAAATATGGAATAGATGAAAGGTTACTTTCTGATTGTCTGCGAGTTTCATGGCATATTTGCATGAGTGTAAACTGCCTTCGGAAAAATCTACCGGAATGAGGATGGTTTTCATAA
>CAZRAW010000275.1:0-1932 GCA_964598065.1 uncultured Lentimicrobiaceae bacterium | reverse complement strand
AGCCAGCCGGTACTGAATTTGGACATGAAAATGGTGGCCGGGACATTACTTATCACCTGCGAGAAAAGCAGCGAGCTGAAAAAAGTATCGGAAGGTTGGGCTAAATCGAACTGCGTAATAAATTTTGCCACAAATGGAACCTGACTCAGTAAATGAAAATCGATGAACATCACCATAAACAGCAACAACAAAGCCCAGTCGGTTTTGACAAATATTTTTCTGTAAAAAATGAAATAAATGAAAACAACAGCCGCCAAAGCATAATAAGCTACGTCAAGCTCAATGGATGCGATAAAACCGGCTAATACAATAATCGAGAGAATAAACATCTTGGCGTTCACACCGTTTTTGCGTTGTTTGCTGTGAAAAGATAATTTTTTGGGAGGAAACGAAATCCATACAAACACGACAAGCACAACTGACATCACAACAAAAAGTGGAGCCATTTCCACAATGAACCGGAAAAAAGAGATATCCCACCGGTGCCACAGGAACAAATTTTGCGGATTGCCCACAGGCATCAGGGCGGAGCCAACATTAACGGCTATCGCCTGAAAAATAATCAGTTTTTTTACATCGTTTTCGATGACATCCTGAAAACCCAACGTTAACGGAACCGTAATAAAAAGGGCAATGTCGTTGGTGAGAAACATGGCCAGTATTCCGGACAGCGCAACAATAGCAAAGGCAAGTCCTCTTTCGGTACCCGTTTTAGCGAGCAGTCTGCGGGAGAAACGTCCGAAAAAGGCACTTTCTTTAATGGCCGTAACTACAATGAGCAGCCCGGTGAGGTTCAGCACGGTATGCCAATCAACAAGATCGGGATAAGTAGTTATTTTTCCAGGGTACAGCACCATGAAAAGAACTAACAGCAGCAAAAACGGCAGAAAAATAAAGTTCTTTTCCCAAAGTGCCAGCACATGACTTTTCCACCCAGAATATAACGATGGGTTATGCATCCTTTTCGTTTTTCGTCACAAAAGTACAGATGTTTTTTACTCCGAAAAAGTATAATCAATAGGTAAACCCACCTCTCAAACAGAAGGTTTTATACTTAGGATGTTAATGTCCGGCAGTAAAACCCCAACTATTTTCCCGCAAAAAGTTCCCTTGTTTGCAAAAAATGTACTTATTTTGTCCTACCAAAAAGGCAAAGGCGATTTTATCTTAAAACCATGAAAAAACACATTTTTTTCGGAATGATTACCGTTCTGATTTCCATGCTGTTTCTTTTTTCGTGCTCCCAGGAAAAAGTGATTCAACCCATTCATCTGAAAGGAGAAGCACAGGGTACCTACTACAACATGGTCTATTACGATTCGCTGAACCGCGATTTACATACGCAGGTCGATTCCATTCTCAAGGCGTTTGATCGGTCGGTTTCTTTGTGGCTTCCCAACTCCATTTTGTCGCGTGTAAACCGTAATGATACAGGTGTGGTGTTAGACAATAATTTTATAGGTAACTTCAACTATTCGCAGCAGGTTAGCAAAGCTACCGATGGTGCTTTTGACATGACCGTCGGACCGCTGGTAGAAGCGTGGGGCTTTGGCTTTGAAAGTCGCGAAAAAGTGGGAAAGCGAATTGTAGACAGTCTGTTGCCGCTGGTGGGATATAAGAAAATCAAAATAGTAAACGGAAAGATTATTAAAGCCGACCCGCGGATGCAAATCGATTTTAACGGCATTGCTCAGGGTTATTCCGATGATGTGGTCGGACGCTTTTTCGACAGCCGCGGTATTCACAACTACCTGATTGACATTGGTGGCGAAGTGAAAGCCAAAGGACAAAAACCCGATGGTTCTTTCTGGCGTGTGGGCATTGAGAAACCAGCTGCCGACAAAGATTCGCCCCGGATACTGAAAGCCATCATTGTCCTCAAAAACATGTCAGTAGCCACATCCGGAAGTTACAGGAAATATTACGTGGAAA
>CAZRAW010000274.1:0-1991 GCA_964598065.1 uncultured Lentimicrobiaceae bacterium | reverse complement strand
GGTAAATTCAGCTCGAACGAACTAATGGAACAAGCTGTCAGAGCGTCCGGTTCCGAACTTGTTACGGTGGCTTTAAAACGGGTAGACATTGCCAATAAAGGCGATGACATGTTGAAGCACCTAACAATACCCGGCGTTAATTTGCTACCCAACACATCGGGGGTTAGAACAGCAAAAGAAGCTGTTTTTGCTGCACAGCTTGCCCGTGAAGCACTGGAAACGGATTGGTTGAAACTGGAAATTCATCCCGATCCCAAATATTTGTTGCCCGACGGCGAAGAGACCCTCGCTGCTGTAAAACAACTTGTTAAACTTGGATTTAAAGTGTTGCCCTATGTTCAGGCCGATCCTGTTCTGTGCAAAAAGTTAGAGGAGGCAGGAACAGCAGCCGTTATGCCGCTTGGTTCGCCAATAGGTTCCAATAACGGATTACGCACCCTGGATTTCTTAAAAATAATAATTGACCAGAGCAAGGTGCCCGTTGTTGTGGATGCCGGAATAGGAGCTCCTTCACATGCTGCCCGGGCAATGGAAATTGGTGCAGATGCTGTATTGGTAAATACGGCAATTGCAGTATCACCGGATCCGGTTCAGATGGCACGGGCTTTCAGGCTGGCAGTAGAAGCCGGGAGGCTGGCCTTCGAAGCCAAACTTGCCGGAAAGAGTGTTGAAGCCATTGCCAGCAGCCCGCTTACTTCCTTTTTGGATGAATTGGAATAGTACCCAAAATATAATAATTAAAGAATGAATTTCTACGACGAAATACAAAAGTATAACTGGGAGGAGGTATCGGAACAGATTTATACGAAGACCGGTACCGATGTAAAAATCGCTTTAGCAAAAAACAAGCTTGAGTTATCAGATTTCCAGGCATTGATTTCACCTGCCGCACTGCCATACCTTGAGCTTATGGCGCAAAAAAGCATGCAGCTTACCCAAAAACGTTTTGGTAAAACCATACAGTTTTTTATCCCGTTATATCTTTCCAATGCATGTACAAATACCTGTGTCTATTGCGGATTTAATCACAACAATAACTTCGACAGGAAAATTCTTACAAAAGAAGAAGTGATTGATGAAGCAAAAAAAATCAGCGATCTGGGATTTGAGCATATTTTACTGGTTACGGGCGAAGACAACCACCGATGCGGAGTATCGTATATCGGGGAGATGATGCAGGTAGTAAAAAAATATTTTTCACTTGTATCTATCGAGGTGCAGCCATTAAAAACGGAAGAGTATAAAGAATTGAGTAACCACGGACTCAACACGGTTTATGTTTATCAGGAGACTTATAACGAAACGAATTATAAAAAGTATCATCCAACCGGCAAAAAATCAAATTACCACTACCGCCTGGAAACTCCCGAGCGACTGGGTGAAGCCGGGGTGCATAAAATCGGACTGGGTTGTTTACTGGGTTTGGAAGACTGGCGTGTAGATTCTTTTTTTACCGCCCTGCATTTACAATTTTTAGAGAAAACTTATTGGAAAACAAAGTATTCGATCTCCTTCCCCCGACTTCGTCCGCATGCCGGAAAATATGAGCCTGACCATACGACAAGCCAAAAAGACTTATTGCAATTAATTTGTGCTTATCGCCTGTTCAACAAACAAGTTGAAATTTCACTTACTACCCGCGAAAGCCCGGTCTTCAGAGATAACATGCTAAAACTGGGCGTAACCACATTTAGCGCAGGTTCTAAAACCAATCCGGGAGGCTATGCAGGGGGAGAGGAATCATTGGAACAATTCTCTGTGAACGATGACAGAAGCCCTCAGGAAATAGCCGACATGATAAAAAGAAACGGTTATGAAGTAATATGGAAAGACTGGGATAGTTTTATGCAGCTATAGTTACAAAACTCGACACTGGAAATAACGGGAGCATCACCGTGAATTACCGGCAACATGCAGGCATTTGAGGTAATGAGGATAATTATTAAAAAGGAATGAGTAGATTTTCTTTTTATACGCAAATTTTTTACTTA
>CAZRAW010000273.1:0-1993 GCA_964598065.1 uncultured Lentimicrobiaceae bacterium | reverse complement strand
GGAACGGCCGGATTCGGGGGAAGTGTCCCGACAAAGGGAGGAATTGTTGTCGACATGGTAAGGATGAACCGGATATTAAACATAGATGTAGCTAACAAAACATGCAAAGTTGAGCCGGGCGTTATCTGGGCACACGTAGAAGAAGCGGTTGCAAAACAGAATCTGGCGCTCAGACTTTACCCCTCAAGTGCCAACTCGGCAACTGTTGCAGGATGGACAGCACAAGGCGGTAGCGGTTACGGAAGTTATGAATATGGGAGATTCCGGGATAACATAGCTGAGGTTGAACTCCTCCAGCCCAATAACGAGATTGTTAAACTATCAGGAGAAAAACTGGATTTTGTTTACTCACTTTGTGGAATAACCGGCATTATTTTGAGCGTTACCTTTTACCTGAGAGAGAAAACCGAAGATAGCGTCTATCTCGCATCATTCGACAAACTGGTAAACGCCGTAAAATTCTTGAATTTACTCCATGAAAACAATATTCCTCTATGGAATGTAACCTTCTCAACACCGGGGCTGACCTCACTAAAACAATTGGCAAGCGGGCATAAAATTTTAGATGAAAGTTTGTACCACATTACAATGGTTATGCCGAAAGGCAAAGTGCAGGAATATGATTCTGACATAAAAAAATTGCTTGCTGCGACTCAGGGAAATTTGCTTAGCTCCGATAAAGCAAAAGAAGAATGGGATGACAAATTTTATCCGATGAGATTTAAAAAACTGGGGCCCACACTTATCGCATCTGAAGTGGTCAATCCAATAAAAAATATTGATAAATTTATCAATGAAATTGAAAACAGATTTAAAAGCAATTTTGCTCTCGAAGGCACCATGGTGGGCAGCGATAAAATGTCGGTGCTCGGTTTCATGCTTTCAGACGAAAGAAAGCTTGGTTTTCCGCTTGCTTATGCTAATTCGCTGGATGTCATAGAAACAAGTGCGAAATATAACGGCGAGCCATATTCTATAGGAATGTATTTCACCGAAAAGGCAGAAAAGATATTCGGCAAGGAAAAACTAAATAAAATATGGGAATATAAACTGTCTGTTGACCCGAACGAAATTATGAATCCGGGTAAAATAGTTCCCTCTTCCCTTGACAAAAATTCGCCCATAAAACTTCTCGGCATGGCCATGAAAATGGCAAACTCCAGCAGAAGACTTGTCGGGCTTGCCGGTTTACTTCTTACAAACGCGCAAGGGGGAAGCTCTAAAAAATCGCCGTTAAATGACCAGGTTACACAGGATACTTTTAATTGTGCCTTATGTGGATACTGCAGGGATGTTTGTACCGTATTTGGAGCTAATCCATGGGAGACCAACTCTCCACGTGGTAAATACTTCTTAATGAATCAACTTATTCAAGGCAAGATCGAGATGACCGAGGAAGTGGCAAGAGTTTTTTCAATTTGTGCTACTTGTAAAAAATGTGACAGAGTCTGTCAGGTCAATTCTCTCAACACCTTTAATTGGATGAAGGTAAGGTTTGATCTGAAAAATATGGATATGGAAAATACAGGCCTTTCTGCTATCCGTAAAAATGTTGTTGACGTTGGAAATTTCTGGGGCGTAAGCAAAAAAGACAAGACGCAATGGATAGATGTTCCATATCTTAACAAAGGAAAAGTAGCCTACTGGTCAGGCTGTTGGGCATCAACCGTAACAGACAATATGGCAAAGTCATTTACAAGAATCCTTAATAAGGCCGGTCAGGAGTTCGTTTGGTTCGGAGAGAAAGAAAATTGCTGTGGATTATACCTCGCTCTCGGCGGATATAAAGAGGATTTGGAAAAGAAGGTGAGAGAAAATCTGGAATTATTTATTGAACGGGAAGTGGAAACGGTAGTATTCTCATGTCCGGGATGTTATGCATTCTTTAAAGAGAACTATGCAAGGATGGCTAAAGAAATGAATATTCCATGTAATGTCGAATTTAAACATTCAACTGTTTTCCTGAATGAATTACAGAAAGCCGGCAAGTTGA
>CAZRAW010000272.1:0-2009 GCA_964598065.1 uncultured Lentimicrobiaceae bacterium | reverse complement strand
AAGTCTGGAATAGAAAGTTCGCTAACAAGGCTTGCGAGTTTTGAGTATCAGGAGTCCCGATGTAGCTTTTGTAAGGTTTTTATTTTAAAAACCAACAAAAAGCACAATCGGGATGACTGGTATGAAAAACGAGTATAACGAAGTTAGCGGACTTTATAGACAGAGTCTGATTAGTTTATATTTATGATCTCAACTATACTATAAGTATGAAAAATGGCACAAAAATAAACCAAATATTGCGACAACTGCCGGCGGGTGCAGTATTTCTGTCGTCCTGGCTTAAAGCACAAGGATGTTCTTACGCTTTACAGCAGAGATACCGCAAAAGCGGCTGGCTGATATCTATTGGTAAAGGAGCCATGTTGCGAAAAGATCAGGAACCGGTATTAAATGGCGCAATTTATGCCCTTCAGCAGCAAGCCGAAATGCAAATTCATATAGGTGGCCGCACAGCACTTGGTATGCAGGGGTATGCTCATTATATTGAGGTGGGAAGTAAAGAAACACTTCTCTTTGCAGAGTCAGGTAAAAAATTACCAAATTGGACCATGAATGTAATCTGGGATATCAAACCGAAGTTGATTAATACATCTTTTTTGCCACAAGATATAGGTCTTGTTGATTTCAATATAGATGGATTTATACTAAAAATTTCAGGTGCAGCGAGGGCTATAATGGAATGTTTGGAATTGTCACCAAATCGTTTTGAATTAACTGAAGCCTATGAGATTATGGAGGGTTTAAGTTTATTAAAGCCTGAAACGGTTCAACTTTTACTTGAGCAATGCAAATCGGTAAAAGTAAAGCGTGTGTTTTTGCATTTTGCTGAAAAGGCAGGTCATTCATGGTTCAGGCATTTGCAATTAAATAAAATAAATATAGGTGCCGGAAAAAGAAGCATAGTGAGCAATGGCGTACTTATTCCCAAATATCAGATAACGCTGCCAAAAAATCTGGCATAATGGATTTAAGATATAGAAATCAAGTTGCTCTTTTATTACGGATTTTGCCTGAAATAGCAAGAGAAAAAGATTTCGCATTACATGGAGGTACGGCCATTAATTTATTTTATCATGATATGCCGCGACTTTCTGTGGATATTGACTTAACGTATGTCCCTTTTGGAAATAGAATAACAGATTTGGCACTGATAAGAAGCAAATTACTTTCTATTGGTGAACGCCTAAAGAAAACCATCCCTAATATTCGTGTTAAAGCTCCTGTTGAGGTAAAAGACGAATTGAAATTATTTTGCTCAATTCCCGGAGCATTGGTAAAAATTGAGGCAAATATGATAAATAGAGGGATTGCTGGTGTTCCGGGAAATAAACCTTTGTGTAAAGCAGCTCAGGAACTATTCGATAGTTTTTGTGAAATTCAAGTGGTTCCCGATGCACAACTTTTTGGTGGTAAAATTGTAGCCGCCTTAGACAGGCAACACCCACGCGATTTATTTGATATTAAAAAATTGTTTGAAAGTACTGGCTATACAGAGGATATTCACCAAGGGTTTCTGTTTTGTTTATTGAGTAGTAAGCGGCCTGTCCATGAAATTATAGAACCATTACCGATAAATCAAAGCACAGTTCTTAAAAATCATTTCAGCGGCTTGACTGATGAGAAATTCACTTACGAAATGTTTGAATCTACAAGAAGTCAATTAATTGAAAATGTTCATTCGAAATTAACGCCTAAAGATAAAAAATTTTTGATAAGTTTTGTTGATGGTAGCCCTATTTGGGCTGATACTGATTATAGTGTTTTTCCTGGCGTGAGTTGGAAATTATTAAATATTAATAAACTTAAAAAAGCAGACAACAAGAAATTTAATAAACAGCTTAACCAACTTAAAAATGTTCTTTATAAGTAATTTGATGTAAAAGGGCTGAAAACCAGACTTCGCTATGAATAATTACAATAGAACGATAATGCGACAGAACGATAAACCAATCATTCCCTTAGCCCCCTCGCTCCTTAAAACACACACATCAATATATAATACCCCCCCC
>CAZRAW010000271.1:0-2025 GCA_964598065.1 uncultured Lentimicrobiaceae bacterium | reverse complement strand
TTGAGGTTATCGGCACCTTTAAGTCAAAGAAAAAAGGCGGACAGGCCGACAGGGATAACAACAGTATTTTCCTGCCGTTTTCCAGCATGCAACGCACTTTTAATTATGGTAACAAGGTCTTCTGGTTTGCCATCACTTCAAAAGATAATGTGCCGGCGACCATTACTGAGGCAAAAGTCATTGCCCTTATGAAAAAAATCCATCATATAAATCCCAAAGATACGCAGGCCATTGGTCATTTTAACGTAGAAAAGCAGTTTAAAAAAATGTCGGGATTGTTTACCGGCATCAACGGACTGATATGGATAGTAGGTATTGGTACGCTGCTGGCCGGAATTATTGGCGTATCAAATATTATGTTGATTATAGTGAAAGAGCGTACCCGCGAAATCGGGATCAAACGCGCATTGGGAGCCACCCCGATGAATATTATTTCACAAATCATTCTGGAATCGGTAACACTCACGACTGTAGCCGGTTATGTGGGTTTGGTAGTTGGCGTCAGTCTGCTTTCGCTAATCGATAAAATTATGGTGAAAAGTGGTGCCAGTTCGCAGTTTTTCCTGCATCCGGAGGTTAATTTCCACGTGGCGCTTACCGCTTTAGGCGTGTTGGTGATTTCCGGCATTTTTGCAGGAATGATTCCGGCCAAACGTGCCGTAAGTATCAAGCCGGTGGAGGCATTAAGAGACGAATAGTGAAAAATAACAAATTTCAAAAACAAACATCAATCAACGAATCAACCAATTATCGAATTATCGAATTATCGAATTATCGAATCACGAACAAAATAAATTTAAAAATAGAAACAGTAAATACAATTGAACATGAAGACGTTTTTTAAAATTCTAATCATTTTTATCATTTTGGGTATTTTCGGATATACCCTTTATTACCTGTGGGATAAATCGAAGGAAGAACCTGTGGTTTACAAAACAGAAACGCCGTTTGTTACCAATATTATTAAAAAGACCGTGGCTACAGGTTCTGTGGTTCCCCGAAAAGAAATTGACATTAAACCGGTGGTTTCGGGTATCATTTCTGATATTTACGTACAGGAAGGCCAAATGGTGAAAAAAGGCGATTTAATTGCCAAAATCAGAATTATCCCCAACATGATTAACCTGAACAATGCCGTTTCGCGCGTAGATCAGGCAAAAATAAACCTGAAAGAGGCCAGGCGTAATTATGACCGCCAGCATGAGCTGCTGGTAAAAGGCGTGATTGCCCAATCCGATTTCGATGCTGTGGAAACAAAATACAGCATTGCTCAGGAGGAACTGCAGACGGCACAAGAGAACCTGCAGCTAATCAAAGAGGGACAGATTAAGAAAAAAGGTGCGCCTACCAACACGCTGGTACGCTCCACTATTTCGGGCATGGTGCTGGCAATTCCGGTAGAAATCGGCAACCAGGTTATCGAAGCCAACAACTTTAACGCCGGGACAACCATTGCCACCGTTGCCGACATGAATGATATGATTTTCAAAGGAAAAATCGATGAAACAGAAGTGGGAAAAATCAAGGTGGGGATGCCGCTGATTCTCACTATAGGCGCCATCGACAATACCCGTTTCGATGCCGTGCTGACAAAAATTGCCCCCAAAGGGGTGGAAGAAAACGGCGCCGTACAGTTTGAAATTCAGGCCGATGTAAAACTGAAAAAGGATGATTTTATCCGGTCGGGATACAGCGCCAATGCCGACATTGTGCTGCAACGCGCCGACAGTGTGCTGGCCGTACCGGAAGGATTGCTGTTGTTTGAAGGCGATTCGACCACTTACGTGGAGGTGGAAACCGCTCCACAGGTATTTAAAAAGCAGGTGATAAAAACCGGACTTTCGGATGATATTAATATTCAGGTTCTTTCGGGTCTCAAAAAAGACACAAAGATAAAAGTACCAAAATAAGCCTCTGTTAGAGTGACTTTTGCTTCAAACCGGAGGAATAAATAATCCTCCTTCATTTTTTGAATAATGAACGCCAATTTCCCATAGGGATGCCTTAGGCAAACGATTTTAGAAA
>CAZRAW010000270.1:0-2051 GCA_964598065.1 uncultured Lentimicrobiaceae bacterium | reverse complement strand
TCCTTTTGTTTTTCGAGCATTTTTGCGGAAGCAACACATGAGGGAGGAAGATGTCCCAGTTTTTTTTGTGTGGCTTTGTTTTCCGCTTTAAAAATGTCAATATCCACGTAAGTATTTTTTGCCACCAGTAGCGGATCTTTCAATTCAAAACCGTGGCGTGCAGCCACCGTAATCCCGGCCAGCAGCAGATAAACATCAGCCGAGCCATCGGCATTACGGATTTCGATAGTTTGTTTGTTTGAAAAGTCCTTTTTGTCTTCACTTTCCAATGGATTTACTTTGTGAATCATATTCATCGGACGCGTCCAGCCCAGCGGAACACGTACCAGAACCGAACGGTTGCGGTCGCCCCAGCAAATGTTGGTAGGCGCTTCCTGGTTGGGTACCAGCCTGAAGTAGGAAGTTGGATTCATGTTTCCGAATGCCGTCAGGGATTGAGCCATTTCCATATAACCGGCAATCACCGTTTTGGCCACATCACTCAAAACTCCGTCTTTAATCATAAGATTTTTGTCTTCTTTCATCACACGGCTGTGGATATGTAGTCCGCTGCCGGCTTTGCCTACCGTAATCTTCGGAGAAAAAGTAACGGTAACCCCGTTTCGCGCAGCAAGGGTGCGGATAATCCATTTGGCAATCACCAGCTGGTCAGCAGCATCTTCCACATTGGCAGGAAGAAATTCAATTTCGTTTTGTTCGTAAACCATGCCTTCATGGGTGAAATTGCCCACTTCCGAGTGTCCGTATTTGATAGTTCCGCCCGATTCGGCAATAAGTTTCATAGCTTTTGTACGAAAAACACCCCATTTTGAGAAAGGTGAAGATTCGTGATAGGCTTTTTGGTCCTCGGCTTTGAACAGCCCGTCATCCTCACTAATGATATAATATTCCAGCTCGCCCATGGCTTCAAACGAATAGCCTGTTTTATCTTTAAATGCCTGATGCGCTTTTTTTAAAATATGTTCCGGTGCACTTTCCACAGGCTTTCCATCCCTGTCGTAATAAGCGCACAGGATGTTCAGCGTGGGAATTTCGGAAAAGGGATCAAGAAAAGCGGTTTTGTATCGGGGAATGACATACAGGTCGCTGGAACCAGCCTCCACAAAAGGAAAAAGGCTGGAGCCATCCACACGTTCACCGGCGGTCAGGATGCTGTCGAGATGTTCGCGACTGCCAATGATAAAATTCAGCGTTTTGAGACGTCCGTCCCAGCCCACATACCGGAAATTTATCATTTGTATATCATAATCCTCAATAAAACGGATAAGGTCTTCTTTGGTCAGCTGTTCGGCCGGTTTGTTCAGATACTGAATAACCGGATTCGGATTCATAGCTATTTTGTTGTCCATTAGCTTAAATATTTTGGCGCACAAACATAGGGATATTTTGAATAAAAATCCCGGGCATTATTAATCTGAGTTCGATATAAGCTTTTCTCACAGTTTCAGATTTTTCTGATAGAACAAAAGTTAAATTTGCTTTAAAAATAATTATTTGGAATATTTCTTATTAGTTTTGCCGGCACTAAAAGCGTGTTTTATGCATGAATATATCAATCTCGGAATAGTTACACTGATTACTTTTTTCTTTAACATACCCTGGGGTTACTGGCGGGCTTCAGTGAAAAAATTTTCGTGGCGGTGGTTTCTTGCAGTACATCTGCCCATCCCATTGATTGTTTTTCTTCGTTTCTATTTTAAACTGGGCTTTAAGCTTTATACCTATCCGTTTTTAGTAGGGGCATTCTTTTTGGGGCAGTATGTGGGTGCACGATATTATAAAAAGCGGAAAGCTGCTATGGAAGTGGAAGCAGAGCACTAATTTTACTGTTCCGGTCTTTTTTGTGTGAAAAAAACTTAAAGCTTCTTTAAAATTGTTGATTTTACGGAAATTGTTAACCGTAATTACTATGTGTTACTTACCTTTGCATAAATCTTTAATCTATGAAAAAACTGTTACTTTGGTTATTTATTATTCTCGGAGCCCTCACTGCCAAGGCGCAGGACACGCTTACAATCATGCAATATAACTTATTGAATTACGGGAATTTT
>CAZRAW010000269.1:0-2109 GCA_964598065.1 uncultured Lentimicrobiaceae bacterium | reverse complement strand
CCGACCTGCAACAGGCACAGAAATCCTATTTCGACCGCATCAACCGAATGAATCTTAGAAATCCGACCCTCATCGGCTTTGGCATTAGCGACAGAAAAAGTTATGAAGCCGCCTGCCGCAATGCTTCCGGAGCCATCATTGGCAGCGCTTTTATCAGGGCACTGGAAAAATCCGACAACCTTAAACAAAACATTCACTATTTTGTAAAAAGCATACGCTCATGATCATACAGTTAGAAAAAAATATCACCCGGGGAGAAAGAGAAATCCTGCTGAACAAACTAAAGACGCTGAAAATCGGAGCGCGACCGGTTAAAACCAACTTCAGAGAATACATTGTGGGCATTCCTTCCGGAGAATTTGACTTGCGTGAAATCGGCAACCTAAAAGGAATTACAGACATTCATCGCGTTTCGGACAGCTACAAAATGGTGTCACGAAAGTGGAAACTTTGCAATTCGGTGATCGACCTCGGAGACGGTATTAAAATCGGAAACGGGGAGCTAACCATCATGTCGGGACCCTGTGCCATCGAAAGCGAGGAACAAATCGAGAGTATTGTCAGACATCTGGTGAAAAACAATATCCGCATCATGCGCGGAGGGGTATATAAACCCCGCAGCTCGCCATATTCTTTTCGCGGGCTTGGCATTGAAGGATTAAAGCTCTTTTATAAACATTGTTCTGAAAACGGCATCAAAGTGATTACCGAAGTGATGCAGGTGTCACAGGTGGAGAAAATGCTGGATTATGTGGATATCTTTCAGGTGGGTGCCCGCAATTCGCAGAATTTTAACTTGTTGGATGTGCTTGGAAAAGTGGACAAACCAGTGATGATAAAACGGGGTATTTCGGGAACTCTTGACGAGTTGTTGTATTCTGCGGAATATGTTTTTTCCAGCGGCAACGAAAAAATCATGCTGTGCGAAAGAGGTATTCGCACTTTCGAGCGGGCTACACGCAATACACTGGATTTGAGTGCTATTCCTATTTTAAAAGACAAGACCCATTTGCCGGTAATTGTTGACCCTTCGCATGGCGTGGGTATCCGGAAATATGTTCCCCCCATGGCGCTTGCCGGAGTTATGAGCGGTGCCGATGGGGTGATAATGGAGATTCACGAAACCCCGGAAAAAGCTTTTTCGGATGGGCAGCAAAGCCTCTATTATCCGCAGGCAGAAAAGCTGTACAGGCAACTCCGCGAAACAAAAAAACTGGGGGATAGCTTTAACTAAATTTTCGCACATAGAAGTTATGCATTCGTGGCAGCAGTACCAAAAATATTTCATGATCGGTTAAAGCGATGCAAATATTGTGTAACTTTGAGGTTCCCTATAAACCAAACGAGTATGAACCCGGACCTCACATCATTCACTTGAAAAAATGGATTCCCATGCAAAAATAAAACGCATACTTGATATGCTGCTGCTGTTATCGGGCAACCGGAGTTATACTATTGCCGGACTGGCCGAGAAATACCAAACCTGCGAACGAACCATACACCGGTATATTTCGACATTCAGAGACGTGGGATTCGTCTTTGAGCAGGAAAACGGACATTACCGGATTGCAACCATGGACAAGGACTTTCGCAAACTTTCCGACCTGTTGCATTTCTCGGAAGAAGAAGCTTATCTGCTCGCCAAAGCCATTCATGCCGTCAGCGACAACAACGTTTTGAAAGCCAATTTGGAAAAGAAATTGTATTCGCTTTATAATTTTGATCGCGTAGCCGACTCCGTAGTGAAAGGCAAAAACAGCGACAACGTACACAAGCTGTTAAAAGCCATGAAAGAGAAAAAGCAGGTTTTGCTGCGAAGCTACCGATCGGCCAACAGTAATATTGAAAGAGACCGGCTGGTGGAACCCTTCGATTTCGCCACCAACTACATTGCGGTTTGGGCTTTTGAACCGGAAAGCAGAAAAAACAAATTGTTTAAAACCGCCCGGATTGAAAATGTCGAAATGATAGACAAGCCTTTTGAATATCCCGACAAACATAAAAAACAGACAACCGATGTTTTTCGCATAAGCAGCACAAAGCAAATCCCCGTTAGTTTGTTACTCAGCATGCGAGCCTTTAGTCTGCTGATTGAAGAATTCCCGCTGG
>CAZRAW010000268.1:0-2124 GCA_964598065.1 uncultured Lentimicrobiaceae bacterium | reverse complement strand
TTCGGGGTGTGGCGCAGCCCGGTTAGCGCGCGTCGTTCGGGACGACGAGGCCGGAGGTTCGAATCCTCTCACCCCGACAATATAAAGGGTTAATTTGTCGATTTACAGATTAACCCTTTTTTATTCCCCTGATTTCTCCCGACATATTCCCGAATACACCAAAAACCCGGAGGGAAATTCAGACCTGCAAAATATTTTTTCTTCAATTAACAAAGGAAAGTTATAGAATATTATTTTTGAAGAAAATTATGTTTATGGCCTCTTCAACAAAAGTTTACATAAAGGACTGGTTACTTTTTCAGCCTTACGAAAAGCCAAACAAAAGTGACTTTTTCTACCTGCGTCTTTGCCAGGATGTCCACAAAATATTGCAATATCCTGCTTACGAGGATTTTACCGATTCATTTGAAACGGGAGAAATCAGCCGTTTGGCCTGTTTTCTGACTGCCTGGTTTGAGGATATCATCTCCGAAACGGGTATGTGGGCATCCTTTATTCATAAACATCATGAACTTTACGGGAAATACCTCCCGTTTTATGCAATCGGAGAAGACTACGTTCCCGAAGAAATAAATCCTGAAGATATTTATTTCCTGTTATGGTATTTCTCAAGCCATGTTTTCAGGGAGGTTTTGTTGTTCTCTCCTTTTGACCCCGACATAAAACCGTTGGGAGATGCGATTTTTAAACTCTTTGACCTTTATTACGATACAGCTCCGGAGAATGAAGACCTGCAGAAATTTCTTAACATACAGGAGGATGAGGAAAACCTCTATTTCATAAGATTTAGAATGGAATGGCTAATAATGGATTCCTATCTGTTTCATTTTTATCGCGGCGAACTTAACGAAGAAGTACAGGAACTCATAGAAGAAGCAAGTCAAAGCGAACATCTTGCAGATAATATAGAGGAGCTTATTCACGAGCTTGTCGATATCCGGACTTTTTCACAGACTACAGCTTTGCTGGCCATGAAAGGGAAGGATTGGCTGGCCGCCATTTTAGGGAAAAACCATAAGCTTTATCAACCTGTTAGCGAAATTGGCGAACGCAAAAAAGGTATGTTTCTCTATCAGGGGCATGATGAAAAATATGTTTTTCTCGAACACATTGCTTCGGGAAAGCAACTCAATATAACGCGCAAATCATTGAATATTCAGAGTAATTTTAAAAAAGGAGAATCTATACTTAACATATCCTTGGTGAAATGGCTGGACGAATGGTGGTTTTCAGGAATTTTCATTATGTCGGATTATGATGCCAAAGTTGTCCGGGACGAAAAAGACAATTATATGAAAATCGGACTGTTTGAACAGGACTCGTCCAAAATAAAGGAAGCTTTTGACATACAGCAAAAAACCTTTATGGAATATAACAACAACAGTCCGCTAAAATTGTTGCCGAATGGAGAAGCTGTGAAAGTATTTTTGGAGGGCTATATTGAATATTACTATGAGAGTCTTAACCACAACAATGTGGAAAAAGAACAAAAAGAAGGGCTGGGAAATAAATCCATAGTGGAGGAAACCGAAGCTGCTCTGGTATTTTTCAACCCCCACAGAGGTGTTGAAACCCTGTTTGGGCACAATGCCCTTTTTGACAAAAAAGAACAGGAAGCGCTGAATATGGATGAAGATGACCTTGAAAAGATGGGATATACGTTGCTCATGGAAAGAGAAGCGAGTCCGGGATTAATAAAGTATCTTGCAGCACATACAGATGCGCCTTTTTTGAAATTTGACATGGAAGAACCGGGTGAAAATCTTTTTAGAGGCCATCTGGATTTTATGCTTAGGTTTATCTATGCCGAAAGATACAGAGAAAAATTAGGTGTTACTCTGGTTTGATGAATGATTTTTATCAGGATAAATTTTAATTCCATAAGGCAAAAAACATGCTTTTATACTGAAAATAATTGTTTATTCTTTTATGCCGTCATATCGAACCATGCGGGAGGGCATGTGCGCAGGCAGTGAGACCCGCCTGCCATGCCCCGGCGGGCAGGTATCCCTTTGTATCCATAATGATATTTTTTTGTTAGCGATATTAGATACGAGTTGAACGACGATGGAGTGTAAACGGTAATTTAAATAACTTCCTTATTTGAACGCTATCCTCTCCGCA
>CAZRAW010000267.1:0-2135 GCA_964598065.1 uncultured Lentimicrobiaceae bacterium | reverse complement strand
CTGACGCCCGTATTGAAAGAAAACCGTTCAATGTCGCTGCGGATTTTTTTGATGGTTTTGTGCAACACTTTCAGTTCGGCATCGCCGGCTTTTTCATCGGTAACCCGTAGCGAATTATCCTCTGAAAAATAGAGCCGCCACAGCTTATTCAGAAAGCGAAAAACACCTTCGATTCCTTTAGTATCCCAGGGTTTGTCCTGTTCGATGGGCCCCAGAAACATCTCATACAGCCGCAAGGTGTCCGCACCATATTTTTCAATTAAATCATCGGGATTCTGTACGTTGTGTTTCGACTTGGACATTTTTTCCACTTCATAACCACAAATGTATTTCCCATCCTCCGGAATAAATTCGGCATCGGCAAATTCAGGCAGCCATTTTTTAAAAGCTTCGATATCCAATATATCGTTGTCCACTAAGTTGATATCTACGTGTAAAGCCTGTGTTTTGTACTGCTTGCGCAGGTTGTACGACACAAACCGGTTGGTGCCCTGAATGCGGTACACAAAACTGGAGCGGCCCTGAATTTTCCCCTGGTTAATCAGCTTTTGGAACGGTTCGTCCGTGCAGGTTAGCCCCAAATCGAACAGAAATTTATTCCAGAAACGTGAATATATAAGGTGGCCGGCAGCATGTTCGTCGCCACCAATATACAGATCCACATTACGCCAGTAACGGTTGGCCTCTTTGGAGAAGTATTCCTTATCGTTGTGTGGATCCATATAGCGCAGATAATAAGCACTGGAGCCGGCAAACCCGGGCATTGTACTGGTTTCCAAAGGATAGCCCTCTTTGGTCTTCCAGTTTTTGGCGCGTGCCAGTGGCGGTTCTCCCGTTTCGGTAGGCAGATATTTGTCCACCTCCGGAAGCTTCAGCGGAAGCTCCTCTTCCGGCAACGGATAAGGTATCTCGTCTTTGTAATAAATCGGGAAAGGCTCGCCCCAGTAGCGCTGGCGACTGAAAATGGCGTCGCGCAGACGGAAATTCACTTTTCCCGTGCCGATTCCCATAGCTTCCAACTTGTCGATGGCGGCACGAATAGCTTGTTTCACCGGCAGCCCGTTTAAGAAACCCGAATGAATTAAAACGCCCTCTTTGGCATCGTATGATGCTTCCCATTCGGCCGGATTAGAAGCGGTTTCGCCTTCGGCAGCCACTACCTGCACAATGGGAAGTTCGAAATGACGGGCAAAGGCAAAGTCGCGGCTGTCATGGGCAGGCACGGCCATAATAGCACCGGTTCCGTATCCTGACAACACATAATCGGCTACCCAAACAGGGATTTCTTTTCCGGTCAGCGGATTTATGGCATAAGCGCCTGTAAATTTGCCGGTTACCTTTTTTACTTCGGTCATGCGCTCGCGTTCCGAACGATTTTTAGCCCATTTTACATAAGTCTCCACCTCCTCTTTTTGTTCCGGAGTGCCAATTTTTTCCACCAGCTCGTGTTCGGGAGCCAGCACCATATAGGTAGCACCAAATAACGTGTCGGGTCGGGTGGTAAAAACTTCAATACCGCCCAATCCGGATACTTCCCCGGTTAGCTGAAACGATAGCGAAGCGCCTTCGCTCCGGCCAATCCAGTTGCGCTGCATCTCTCTCATCGAGTCCGGCCAGTCAACCACGTTCAGTCCGTCAAGCAGACGTTGGGCATACGCCGTAATACGCAACGACCACTGTTTCATCAGCTTGCGTTCCACCGGATAGCCGCCGCGTTCCGACAAACCCTCTTTCACCTCATCGTTGGCCAGCACGGTACCCAAAGCCGGACACCAGTTTACCAGGGTTTCCGAAAGGTAAGCCAGCCGGTAATGCATAAGCATTTCCTGCTGTTGTTTTTCGTTCATCTGTTTCCATTGCGCAGCCGAAAATATCTCAACTTCATCACAGGAAGCTTCCACCCCGGCATTTCCTGAAGTTTCAAATTGCTTTATCAAATCTGCCAGCGGTTCGGCTTTATCGGTTTTTTTGTTGTACCACGATTTAAAAAGCTGAATAAATGTCCATTGTGTCCATTTGTAATAGGACGGGTCGGAAGTGCGCACCTCGCGGTCCCAGTCGAACGAAAAACCAATTTGATCCAGCTGTTCGCGGTAGCGTTTAATATTTTTCTCCGTGGTAATTTCGGGATGGGT
>CAZRAW010000266.1:0-2181 GCA_964598065.1 uncultured Lentimicrobiaceae bacterium | reverse complement strand
TGGCAAAGGTTTGATGCTGTTTCAGGATTTCGTTGAAACCCATGCCACAGCCATCGGGATTCAGCATACCTGAGGCCCCGAAGAAAATGATGTTATCCAGAGCATATTTTTTGAGCGCCCCGGAAACGATGGTTCCGCCGAGATTCTGAATTTTTTTGCCATTGGGATGAAGCTTTTGGATAGTCTTATCAAAAATTTCCTTCAATTCGGCAGGCTTTCCCATGGTATTGCTTTTTCCCTGAAAAACATAAATATTAGTTTCCGTTTCGGAATACGGATGAATGCCTACGTAAGAGTTGTCCACATCGTTCAGTGGATAATATTCCAGCACGTAAGGTGTTTCCAGCTTTTCATGCCGAATCAGACCTCCGTAAATCACCCAGGCATCGTGTCTTTTAATCAGGTCATGTTTTGCCACAATTTTTGAGCCGGAACCCATGGCATCGATAAGCAGCCGGGCAAAATACTCGCCTTCGCCGGTTTTCACCACCACACCGTCCTCTTGGTATGCATAATCCATGAAAGTCTCTTTCCGGATAACCGTACCGTTTTCCCGGGCACGATCCATCCACAATTGGAGCACTTTATTGTGATTCATAATCACACAATCATCTTTCATGTAATGAGATTGGGTGGGAGAGGTAAATTTTATTTCGTTGAAACGGGTATTTACCGCTTCTTCAATATTGTATTTTTTTGCACGGTCAGCATAGCTGTACCAGGTACAGGATGTTGTTCCCGGTTTACGGCGTTCGATAACAAGGATTTTAAACCTTTTGCTTAATTCAACAGCGGCAGTTAATCCGGCCGGGCCTGCACCGGCAATGATAATATCATATTTTTCCATCGTTTTCATCTCTTTTCTTAGGTTTTCATATCAGTATTATACTTTTTTGCGTAAATAAAAACAAGAACACCGATCTATCACTGATTTCCAAATAGTTACCGAAATACATTTTGTTTGCCAGCAGTTTGCAAAGAAAAGAATAATTTCCTTTCAGTTATCTTTTTTCGAATTTAGGATATCATAATTCTAAAATTCATAGATTTGCCAAAAACCAAGTGAATGATACTGACGTTATATAAATCAGCACTTCATCCACATGAAGTCAGGGCGCTTTTGAAGTTAAAGATTAAAGGTCAAAAGCATGCTGTTCTCCGTGAGCCCCTGGAAGAGTTGGCGCACAAGCTTGATGATAAGACGTTTTGCTGTGCTGCTTTAAGCAAAGTATCTCGTTCGTTTGCTGTTGTCATTCAGCAACTTCCCGAAAATTTAAAAAACGCTGTTTGTATTTTTTATCTCGTGCTCCGTGTCCTTGATACCATCGAGGATGACATGAAATTTCCAAAAGAAGAGAAGCTGGAATTACTCAAAAACTTTTATAAAAAGAGTTATGATGAGAGTTTCACACTGAAAAATATAGGCGATCAGGAAGACTACCGCACTCTGCTGGAACATTACGACAAAGTAGTCCGGTTTTTCAAAAGTCTCGATGCCGGTTACCGTGATGTGATTGTTGACATTACTGAGAAAATGGGAAACGGAATGGCTCATTTTATCGAAAAGGAGGTGAAATCAGTCGATGATTATAACCTTTACTGCCATTATGTTGCAGGACTGGTAGGCATTGGTTTGTCCGACCTTTTTTCTGCTTCGGGGCTGGAAAGTCCTGATTTGAAAAACAGGCATGAGCTCTCCAATTCCATGGGACTGTTTCTGCAAAAGACCAATATCATTCGCGATTATCACGAGGATTTATTTTCGGAACGATCGTTCTGGCCGAAAGAAATATGGGGAAAACATGCCTGTGAACTTTCTTTTTTCACAGAAAATCCACATGACCCAAAATCACTTGCCTGCCTGAATGAAATGGTTATGGATGCTCTTGACCATTTACCCGACGTGGTGGATTATCTGAGTTTGCTGAAAAATGAAAGTATTTTTCGTTTTGCAGCCATTCCGCAGATTATGGCTATAGCCACACTTGCTGCTATTTACAACAATCCCAAAGTTTTTACCGGTGTGGTGAAAGTACGGAAAGGCCTCACTGCCCGGTTGTTTCTTTATGATGTGACTTTCGAAGAAACCTTGAAATATTTCAGAAAATACAGCCGTGTTCCTTTACGGAAATCTCCCACCGGTACGGCAGAGCATCAAAAACTTTTGGAATGGTCAAAAGC
>CAZRAW010000265.1:0-2184 GCA_964598065.1 uncultured Lentimicrobiaceae bacterium | reverse complement strand
GAAAGAACGGATTTGAAGTCCGAAGACGGAAGTCCGAAGTCGGAAGTCGGAAGTCGGAAGTCGGAAGTTTGTAAATCAATGGAGTTCCTGTTATAAATTTCCAATCAATTGTAACCATAGTGTTTTTTTCAGTCGTACAGTCTTTCGAAACAATTACAAATCATTCGTAAATTTGCATCTAAATAAAAACGTCATGAATCTTAAAGAATTTCAGGCTGCAATTTTACAGGGTATCCCAAACGAACTGCCCGCACCGAAAGCCTATGATATAAGCATTAACCATGCCCCGGTACGGAAAGATATTTTGACAAAAGAAGAAAAACGGCTGGCATTGAAAAATGCACTGCGCTATTTTCCAAAAAAATTCCATAAAACACTGGCACCCGAATTTGCAGAGGAATTGAAAAAGCGCGGCCGGATTTACATGTACCGGTTTCGTCCGGATTACGACATGTACGCACGTCCCATCGATACATATCCGCACAAATCCGTGCAGGCGGCATCCATTATGCTCATGATTCAAAACAACCTGGATCCGGCAGTAGCACAGCATCCGCACGAGTTGATTACTTACGGCGGTAACGGGTCGGTTTTCATGAACTGGGCACAGTATCTGCTGACCATGCAGTACCTCGCCACCATGACCAACGAACAGACACTTGTAATGTATTCAGGCCATCCGCTGGGACTTTTCCCATCACACACAGAAGCGCCACGCGTGGTGATAACCAACGGGATGGTCATCCCTAACTACTCAAAACAGGACGACTGGGAACGGTTTAACGCACTCGGGGTCAGTCAGTACGGACAAATGACCGCTGGTTCATTCATGTATATTGGCCCACAGGGTATTGTGCACGGCACCACCATCACGGTGATGAATGCAGCACGGAAAACAGCCAAAAAAGGAGAAGATCCGTTTGCCGGGAAATTGTTTGTCTCTTCGGGACTCGGTGGCATGTCGGGCGCTCAGCCCAAAGCCTGCGATATTGCCGGTGTGGTTTCGGTAGTAGCTGAAGTCAATTCCAAAGCAGCCCACAAACGCCATGAACAAGGATGGGTGGACGAAATTTTTTCCGACCTCGACCGGCTCATTCCCCGTATCCGGAAAGCCAAAACCGAAAAAGAAGTAGTTTCCATCGCTTACGAAGGCAATGTGGTGGACCTGTGGGAAAGATTAGACAAAGAAAATATTTTTGTGGATCTCGGCTCCGACCAGACCTCGCTGCATAATCCCTGGTCTGGCGGTTATTATCCCGTGGAGCTGAGTTTTGAAGAGTCTAACCGCCTGATGGTGGAAGAACCGGAGGTTTTTAAAGAAAAAGTGCGCGAGTCGTTGCGGCGCCAGGTGGCAGCTATCAACAACCACACCGGGCGAGGAACCTATTTCTTTGATTATGGCAATGCTTTCCTGTTGGAAGCTTCGCGCGCGGGTGCTGACATCATGGCTGAAGACGGCATAAACTTCCGCTATCCATCGTACGTACAGGATATTATGGGACCGCTATTTTTCGATTACGGTTTCGGCCCGTTCCGCTGGGTTTGTACTTCGGGAAAACCCGAAGACCTAACGCTCACCGATAAAATCGCCGCAGACATTCTGGAAAGCATTTTAAACAATGCTCCCGAAGAAATTCAGAGCCAGCTAACCGACAACATCCAATGGATAAGAGGAGCACAACAGAACAAACTGGTGGTGGGTTCGCAGGCACGTATCCTTTATGCCGATGCCGAAGGCCGGATAAAAATTGCTTCTGCTTTCAACCAGGCGGTAAAAAGCGGAAGAATCTCGGCTCCTGTCGTTCTTGGGCGCGATCATCACGATGTTTCCGGAACCGATTCGCCTTTCCGGGAAACTTCCAATATTTATGACGGTTCCAAATTTACTGCCGATATGGCTATTCAAAATGTCATTGGAGATGCTTTCCGCGGGGCAACCTGGGTTTCCATCCACAACGGTGGCGGCGTTGGCTGGGGCGAAGTAATCAACGGTGGTTTCGGCATGGTACTCGATGGCAGTGACGAAGCACACCGCCGCCTGCAGGCTATGCTTTACTGGGATGTAAACAACGGCATTACCCGCCGCAGCTGGGCACGTAACAAAGGGGCTATGTTTGCAGCACAACGTGCCATGCAGCAAAATCCAAATTTACGGGTTACACTTCCCCAACTGGCAGACGATGA
>CAZRAW010000264.1:0-2196 GCA_964598065.1 uncultured Lentimicrobiaceae bacterium | reverse complement strand
GGCACCTATTCCATAACAAGTTACACGCCGGAAGAGCTTTATGTCCGCGACCATATCATAAACGAACTTCCCGATATTATTCTAAACATTGTGGACACTTCCAATCTGGAGCGCAACCTTTATCTCACCACCCAGCTCATCGACATGGATATGAAGGTGGTGATTGCCCTCAACATGTGGGATGAATTTCTGGCGAAAGGCGACCGTTTCGACTACGAGGCGCTGTCAAAAATGATTGGCATACCAATGGTACATACCGTTGGCTCGAAAGGAAATGGCATCGGAAAACTCTTCAATAAACTTATTGATGTTTACGAAGACAACGAGCCTACCGTAAGGCACGTCCATATTAATTACGGTCATCTTATCGAAAACGCCATAAAAAACCTTCAGCAGTTTATCAACAAACCGGGAAATGAAGCTGTAACAACCAAAATTTCTCCACGTTATTTGTCGCTCAAACTTTTGGAGCGGGACGCAAAAGAAATAAGCAGAGTAAAAAAATATTGTGTCAATGCCGATGAAATTCTTGCCTTTGCTGAAAAATCGGCAGAGAGCATTGAAAAACAGCGAAATGAAGCCATGGAAACCATTATCACCGATGCAAAATATGGTTTCATCGAAGGCGCCCTGCGGGAGACATTAAAGCCATCCGAAGAAAAGGACAAAATCACCATGAGCCGCATTATCGATACGGTGGTTACCGGGAAGTTGCTAAGTTATCCCATTTTTCTGTTTGCCATGTGGCTGACTTTTCAGGCTACTTTTTACCTTGGCGACTATCCCATGCATTGGATTCAAATGGGGGTTACGTGGCTCGGAACGCTCTTTACGCGAATTTTGCCTGCCAATGCTTTTCGCGATATGGTTGTAGACGGTATTATCGGCGGCGTGGGCGGGGTCATTATTTTCCTGCCCAACATTCTGATCCTGTTCTTTTTTATCACCCTTATGGAAGCTTCGGGCTACATGGCACGGATAGCTTTTATTGTGGACAAGCTTATGCACAAAATCGGTCTCCACGGCAAGTCGTTTGTCCCCATGCTCATGGGCTTTGGCTGTAATGTACCGGCCATCATGGCTACACGGACTATCGAAAACAAAAACGACCGGTTGGTTACAATGCTGATTATTCCGTTTATGTCGTGCAGCGCCCGTTATCCTGTTTACATACTGATTATCGGTGCATTTTTCGCGTCGTATCAGGGAACTATTTTGTTTGGGATTTATCTTTTCGGAATTTTTCTGGCCGGTGTCATTGCCTGGGTTTTCAAAAAGACCATTTTTAAAGCCACCACCATTCCTTTTGTCATGGAACTTCCTCCCTACCGCATGCCCAGGGCAAGCTCGGTTTTAAAACAAACATGGTTTAAAGGAGAAATGTATCTGAAAAAGATGGGAACCATTATTTTGCTGGCATCTATTCTTATTTGGGCTATGGGCTATTTCCCGCTGGGGAAAAAGTATGAGATGGCATTTAATAAAAAAATTGAACAGGTTAATAGACATGCGTCCGTCAAACTGAAACAAGGCAATTTAACCCCAGTGCAAATCAAGGCGTTAGAAGCTTCAAGAGAAAATAAAATCAACATTCTGAAAGGTGAACTTTCCATGAAAAAACAGGAAAATTCCTTCATTGGTCGTATTGGCCACTTTATTGAACCGGCCATCCGTCCGTTGGGCTTCGACTGGAAAATGGGAGTCAGTCTGATTGCCGGCGGAGCAGCCAAGGAAGTAGTTGTTTCGACAATGGGGGTTCTCTATCCTCCCTCTCTCGGGCAGAAAAAGAATGAAGGACTTTCGCAGCGGTTGCGCGAGCAGGTTTATACCAGCGGACCACACAAAGGTCAAAAAGTTTTCACGCCGCTTTCCGCCCTGACTTTTCTGCTGTTTATCCTGATTTATTTCCCCTGTATTGCCGTAGTAGCCGCCATTAAAAACGAAACCGGCCAGTGGAAATGGTCGCTGTTCCTTGCTGCCTATACTACCACCCTGGCCTGGATCATGGCCTTTATTGTTTTTCAGGGAGGGAGTCTGCTGGGGTTTTAGGATGTTTGGATGTTGGGATGTGAGATTTTAATTTCTTTAAATTATTGATTTTTCAACCTTTTTCTTCACGTTTAATTCTGAGCCATCTTCGGGTAAGCCGGTGCGGAGGTATGGCGTGAGAATCCATTGAACCGGAGAAATAATTTG
>CAZRAW010000263.1:0-2203 GCA_964598065.1 uncultured Lentimicrobiaceae bacterium | reverse complement strand
GGCGAATGAATGTGTCTATTTTCTCGGAAATATCAAAGACAATCACCACAAGAATCAGCAGGGTGATAGAGTAGAAAAAAGTTCCCAGATACTTTTTAATAATATACCAATCAATAATCTTCATATCCGTCTGTTAATCCGGGAGTTTACCTCGTTTTTATTTTTTGTGAAAGATACATCAAATTTTTATCAAAAGAAACCTGATTTTTTCACTTTGTCAACACTGCCGGTTTTCCGATGGGTTTACAGCCGCTGCTTAACCCGGGGAACCATCATCGCTTTCCAACTACTGAAATCACCATTTAGAATATGCTGACGGGCTTCGCTCATTAGCCACAGGTAAAAAGTGAGGTTGTGCAGACTGGCAATCATACCGCCGAGCAACTCGCGGGAAGAGAAAAGATGCCGCAGGTAAGCCCGTGAATAAAGATGGTCAACAAAAGAAGTTCCTTCCGTATCCACCGGATTGAAATCATTTTCCCATTTTTTATTTTTGATGTTGATAATCCCGTCTTTGGTGAAAAGCATGCCGTTACGGCCGTTTCGCGTAGGTATCACACAATCGAACATGTCCACACCAAGGGCAATACTTTTTAGAATATTTTCCGGTGTTCCCACGCCCATCAGATACCGGGGCTTGTCTTTGGGCAAAATATCACAAACCAGTTCGGTCATTTCGTACATCACTTCGTGCGGCTCGCCCACCGAAAGTCCGCCAATGGCGTTGCCATCAGTGCCGTAAGAGGCAATCTCTTCCGCCGAAGTTATGCGCAAATCACGAAATGTGCTTCCCTGGACAATGGGAAACAGACTCTGACCGTACCCATATTTCGGTTCTGTTTCCTCCACCCTTTTCACGCACCTTCCGAGCCACTTGTGGGTAATACCCAGCGACTTTTTGGCATAATCGTAATCACAGGGATAAGGCGTACACTCATCAAAAGCCATCATAATGTCGGAGCCGAGGCTGCGTTGCGTATCAATCACATTCTCAGGTGTAAACTGATGTTTTGAACCATCGATGTGCGAGCGGAAAAGGACTCCGTTTTCATCTAATTTCCGGGTGCCCGAAAGCGAATAAACCTGATAACCGCCGCTGTCGGTGAGGATGGCGCCATCCCAGCCGTTAAAACGGTGCAGACCACCGGCCTGTTCAATAATTTTTGTACCCGGACGCAAAAACAAATGATATGTGTTTCCAAGGATAATCTGCGCTTTCACGTCCTCTTTCATATCGCTGATATGCACGCCTTTTACCGTGCCCCCCGTGCCCACCGGCATAAAAATCGGCGTTTGGATTTTCCCGTGGTCCGTGGTTATTTCGCCTGCCCGTGCTGATGTTTTATCGTCCGTTTTTTGTAGTGTAAACTGCATAAAATCTTCCAAAATTTCGGCAAAGATAGGGGTTATTCTTATTCAATAATTGTAGTCCGGGCACGCGAAAAATTCGCGCATTAGAGGCAAACCGGACCGACATTTCATCATAATGAAAACTTTTGCCGTTTAGTACAAATCATTTCATCGTCCTGAAAAACCAAATTTCCACACTTGGCAACGTGGAGAAATTAAATACCTTTGCTCCGTTATAATCATTCCGGCAAATGACCCGATTTACACCTGTTGAAATTGCGTTGGTGGTATTGCTTCTCGTGAGTCTGCTTACCCAATTGGCCTATTACTGGGTGCTGTTTTCAAAACCGGCTTTTTTGCGTAAGCAGCCCCCGGCAACGACAGAACAGCCTCCGGTTTCGGTGGTGATATCTGCCCGCAACGAGTACCATCACCTCAAAAAAAACCTGCCGGCCATTCTCGAACAAAAATATCCCGATTTTGAAGTGGTGGTGGTAAATCATGCGTCGGATGACGAAACAGCCGATTATCTTAAAGAGCTGCAAAACAACTACTCTCACCTGAAAGTGGTTACCATCGCACAGGATTTGAACTTTTTCCACGGCAAAAAATTTCCGCTTTCCATTGGTATTAAATCCGCCAGCCACGAAATTCTGCTGCTTACCGATGCCGACTGCAAACCGGCTTCGCCGTATTGGATCAGCCGGATGGCCTCCAACTACAACGACAAAACCGAAGTTGTGCTGAGCTACGGACCTTACGTCAAAGAGAAAGGTTTCCTGAACCGGCTTATTCGTTACGATACTTTCCTCGTGGCACTGCAATACCTCTCTTTTGCCCTTGCCGGGAAACC
>CAZRAW010000262.1:0-2221 GCA_964598065.1 uncultured Lentimicrobiaceae bacterium | reverse complement strand
ATGCTTTTGTTACCGTGTTGAATTCCAATGAAATTCTCGGAGAGGGGTTTAAATCGCTTGAGTCAAAACTGGTAATATAAAACGTCTGTATGGGGTTGATATCATTATACTGATTTTCAGGCGTGGACGCCTGAAGCGGGGGAAATATAAGGTTTGAGCGGGGCGGAGAACCGTAAAGTTAAATATAGAGTTTCAGTTTTTACCTCCATCGTATTTTTTTCTGTTAAGTGTTGGCGCTATTTAAATTTTAATATATCGTTAGGTTTTAAGTACAATAGTCCGTTCCCCCAGAAAATAGGAAGATAAATAGTGAATGAAACATTGGGTTTTGTTTTATCCCATTTATTAAGTGATAAAATCAGCTTCTTTAATTTTGCAAATGTCTGGATATTATTCGTTATTGATTTGAAACTGTCAGGGTTAATACTACCATTATTAATTTGAAATTCAATTAATGCATAAAAAAATCCAGCTGTATTTAAGCTGTTTTTAATTTTGTGTTGCAGATCTGCGAGAAATCCTTTTTCAAAATTCGCTTCTTTATTGTAGCTCAGTTTTATTACAATCAATCAAATAATTCAGTAATATAATATTCTCATAATATGGAAAACCTGATGGGTTTATCAATGAAGCCGATTCATAGGTTCTATTATAGGGAGATTCATGTCCTCTAATAAATTTACCATTTGCAAATAGCTCAGTACATACACTATAGCCAAAATTAATAGTCCATCGACCAACCATAATACCATTCTTTACTTCTCCTTTTATTTGATGTTGCTCACAAGAAGAATAACTTTCTTTAGAGTGTCCTTTATAAGTCCCATTCCCATCTAAAAAAACAGGTTCCCCGTTTTTCTTAAAATACTCATTTAGTTTTTGTTGCCCATGGCTATAATCAATCCTTTTCTCTACCCTATGATTTTTGTAGTAAAAGGTCCATACACTATCTCGCTTGTTGTTTTTATAATTACCGGTTTCCTTAATTGCACCTGTTTTATAATAAGTGGTTAATCTACCATTATAAAGTCCATTTTTGTAGTTTGCTTTCAAAGCAATAGCTTCTTTTGGATAATAGTAGTCAACAACACTGCCTTGAAATGCAAGCTTCTCTTTTTCGAAGAAAGCTACTCTTTTGTAACTGGCCTTATTTCTGGTTGTTAGATTGCCGTTACAACTTAAAAAGAAAATAATAGTATCTCCTTTTTGCTCGAAAAATATGGGATTTTGAGATAATACTTTATTCGCAAAAAGAATTAGGGTTAGTCCTAAAATATACTTTGTCATTTTTTATTGGTTTTTATTTTATTTATCAGGTCTTTTATTTCAGATTTTGAAAGATATTCCTTATTCAATTTATGTGGCAGTCTATTATGTCTCAGGTCAAGATATTCAAGGTTCTTAGAATTTTCTATTTCAATTGGAATTTCTTTAATTTTGTTATTTGTTAAAATCAATTCCTTAAGGTGGGGCAATTTAAATAGCTCATCGGGTAAATAACGGATATTACAGTTACTTAAGACCAGTACTTCCAAAGAGTTCATTTGCGTCAACACAACAGGGAACTCCCTAAAGTTATAATCAGTCAAGATCAAGTGTTTAAGGTTTTTTAATTCACCGAAGCAAATTGGTATTTCTTTTTTCCCGTTGCCAGGAAGGTTTAAAAACCGGAGGTTTGTGAGTTTGCAAATTTCAGTAGGAAATTTTGGAAAGAAATTCCAAACCAGATTAAGTTCCTGTAAGTACTTAATATCCTCAATCCCAGGTGGTATATTTGTCAACTTATTCCATGGTAATTGTAACTCCTGAAGTGTTTTTATTGCGAATACTTCTTTAGGAATACTTCGGTAGCCTTTACTCGCAAGGTTTAATCGATAAACAGAGATTCCTTTGTTATAATCTGATAATGCACTTTCAACAGAAAAATAAATCTTTTGCCTTTCCAGCTCTTGAGATGTTAATAATCTTAAAGAATGCTGCCCGTAAATATTACTAATAAATAAAAGATTTATTGAAATTAGTAAGTATCTCATATTGTTCATTTTTGTCGATTAGTGTTAACAGGTAAGTCTATGGGGCGTACCCCATTGTTTTGAGTTTAATTTTCTGTTTACAAATATATTCATTTAATACTCTGAACTTCAGGCGTCCACGCCTGAAGATGTTTTTTTATAGTTGTTCCTGAATATATTTTTCCAGTGTACGGATGTCGTTGCTAAAA
>CAZRAW010000261.1:0-2253 GCA_964598065.1 uncultured Lentimicrobiaceae bacterium | reverse complement strand
CTTTTTAATCAGACATGAAGTACATGACAAAGAACAGCCCAAAATATTATTTGGTGAACAATCGAGGCTAAACAATGTCAATCCGCTTTTGTCACAAGTTTTGTAATTTTGCCGGCTAAGAAAAATCAGATGACAAAAGAACCCCTTTTCGGGAAAACACTTCCTCAACTACAGGAAATTATCAATAATTTGGAGCTGCCCCGGTTTACGGCGAAACAAATTGCCGACTGGCTTTACAAGAAAGATATCTGTGAAATTGAGGAGATGAGCAACCTCTCAAAAAGAATTAGAACCATGCTTTCCGAAAAATACTCTTTTGGTCTTCAGGAACCGGTTAATGTTCAGGTTTCATCAGACGGAACTAAAAAATATCTTTTTAAAGCCGGCACCCGTGGTTTTATAGAATCGGCTTTTATTCCCGAAAACAAACGCGCTACCCTTTGTCTTTCGACGCAGGTGGGCTGTAAAATGGGCTGCCTGTTTTGCATGACCGGCAAACAAGGTTTTCAGGCCAACCTTACTGCCGGAGAAATTTTAAATCAAATCCGTAGTCTGCCTGAGAAAGAAGCTGTTACAAACCTGGTTTATATGGGGATGGGTGAGCCGATGGATAACCTGGAAGCAGTGATGCAAAGCCTTGAGATTTTAACTGCCGACTGGGGTTTTGCCCGGAGTCCGCGCAAAATTACCGTCAGCACCATCGGCATTGTGCCTGCCATACGCCATTTTCTGGAAAACAGCACCTGTCATCTCGCAGTAAGCCTGCACACCCCTTTCGAAAAAGAGCGGCAAATGCTTATGCCCGTTAGCCGGAAATATTCGGTTAAAGATATCCTTACAGAACTGAAAAAGCATGATTTCGGCCGGCAGCGACGGGTTTCGTTCGAGTACATTGTGTTTAACGGCTTCAACGATACACTACGACATGTGAAAGAGCTGGCGCGGACACTGAATGGGATTAACTGTCGTATCAATCTCATCCGTTTCCACCCCATACCGGATACATCGTTAGAAGGCACGGATGAGGAACGGCTTTTGGCTTTTAAAGATGCATTGAACGCCAAAGGGATTATCACCACCATCAGAGCTTCGCGCGGACAGGATATTGATGCCGCCTGTGGTCTGCTGAGTACGCGGGAGATGAAAACGGAAATTGAAATTCAGGAATTGAAAAATAATGAACAAGATGGAAAAGCTTAACAAATCATTTGCCAGCGATAACTGGTCGGGAGTTTGTCCCGAAATCATGGAGAGTCTGCAAACAGCCAATATCGGACATGTGGAAGCTTATGGCGAAGAGAACGATTTTTATACCCAAAATGCCATTGAAAAGTTCAAAATTCATTTCGGGAAAGATATTTCAGTCTTTTTTGTTTACAATGGCACAGCAGCCAATGTATTGGGAACAGGTCACTTGTTGCGTTCGTACCAGGCGATTGTTTCGGCAAAAAGCGCCCATTTGAACGAAGATGAATGTGGGGCTCCGGAAAAATTTGGCGGATCAAAAATTTTAGAAGTCGAGACGGCGGATGGCAAAATCAGGCCCGGACAGGTAAAACCATTTCTGAGTAGTATTGGTTTCCAGCATCACAGTCAGCCGCGGATTATTTCCATTTCGCAGGTAACGGAAAAAGGAACTGTTTACACGCCCGAAGAGGTAAAAGCGTTGGCCGGTTTTGCCCACAGCCATAACATGTTGTTACACATGGATGGCGCACGTATCAGTAATGCTGCCGTTGCCCTCAATGTGCCCTTTCGGGATTTTACCACAGACGCAGGTGTAGATGTGCTTTCATTCGGTGGAACCAAAAACGGTTTGATGTTTGGCGAAACTGTTGTATTTTTTGATAAAAATCTGGCAATGGATTTTGAGTATTTGAGGAAACAGGGCATGCAACTGCATTCGAAGATGCGTTTTATTTCGACTCAGTTCGACCGTTACCTTACGGATAATTTGTGGAAGAAAAATGCCGAAACCGCCAACCGCATGGCCAAATTTTTAGAAAAAAGTATAAGGTCGTTTTCGCAGTTGAAAATCACCCGCAGCGTGGATGCAAACGGAGTGTTTGTGATAATTCCTCCGGAAATCATTCCAAAAATTCAGGAACATTACTTTTTTCATGTTTGGGATGAAAACACTTCCGAGGTGCGGCTCATGTGTTCGTGGGATACCACCGAAGAAGACATTGAAGGATTTTCGCAGACACTGAAAAGACTTTTCTCCGATTAAACATCGGGAAGTAACTTATTCGG
>CAZRAW010000260.1:0-2268 GCA_964598065.1 uncultured Lentimicrobiaceae bacterium | reverse complement strand
AGTAATTTTTGAATAGCTTTACGGATGATTTTGGATTTGGAAGAGGTTTTTAATTTATAAAATGAAAAAATATTTCGTCGCACTGAGTATAGCTCTTGTTTTGGCAGTGGCGACTTATTCGGATTTTAATGTTAAAATCTGGAAAGTTCCCGGACGGGTAATCCAGTGGGACGTCATAGATTATTACGGCTACCTGCCTGCTTTTTTTATTTACCATGATATTTCGCTGAAATTCAAAGACCATTATACCGGAAAAAAACATTTTGTTTTTTGGGCTAAAAAAACTTCAACCGGAAGTTATGTTTTTAAGATGACCATGGGCCTTTCGGTGATGTATGCGCCGTTTTTCCTGATAGCCAATCAGTTTGCCGGGCATGAGGGCTACAATACCGGAGGATATTCGGCGCCTTACCGGCTGGCGCTTGTGATGGCGGCGCTTTTTTATCTCGCTTTGGGATTGCTGTTTTTGGCACGGGTATTACGGTTTTATTTTTCGCGTTGGGTAACCGGAATAACAATTATAGCCCTGGGGTTGGGAACCAACCTTTTTTGGTACAGCACTTTTGAGCCGGGGATGCCGCATGTTTATGATTTTGCGCTGGTCTCTATTTTTCTGTATTTAACAATAACGTGGTACCGCGATAGCACACTGATTCGGACTGTTTTATTGGGATTGGTGGCGGGACTGCTTACCCTTATCCGTCCCGTAAATATTTTGGTCATTCTCTTTTTTGTGTTTTATGATGTGAAAAACGTCGCGGATTTAAAATTGCGATGGAAATTGTACCGGCAAAAAAAAGGGCACCTTATTGTGATGATAATATTTGGGTTTTTGATGTTGGTACCACAATTACTTTATTGGAAAACAGTAACGGGACAATGGCTATATTATTCTTACGGAAAGGAAGGTTTTTTCTTTCTGCATCCGCAGTTGATTAATGTGCTGTTCAGCTTTCGCAAAGGCTGGTTTGTTTACACCCCGGTAATGATATTTGCTGTTGCCGGAATTTATTTCTTGTTTAAAAAATATAAGCAGCTTTTTCTTTCCGTATTTTTACTATTTCTTGTTTATCTTTATGTAGTTTCTTCATGGTGGTGTTGGTGGTATGGCGGTAGTCTCGGACAACGGGAACTGATTGATATTTACCCGGTTATGGTTTTGCCTTTGGCAGCAATGTTGCAATGGATTATTAGTAAAAAAGCTGTGAGATATCTTATGGGGCTTCTCCTGTTAATTACGGTAGCTTTGGGTGCGTTTTATAATGTACAATATTATTATGGTTCTATTCACTGGGATTCCATGACGCGACAGGCTTATTTTAATTCCTTTGGAAGAGTTCATCCCTCTCCAAAATTTTACCGGTTAATAAAATCGCCTGATTATAAAGATGCGCTCATTGGTGAACCTGAAAAATTAGAAAACCCAATGGAAAAACAAGAAAGAATAGATGAAATTATCAGGCGGATAAAAGCGGATAAACAATGGTATAATCTTGTAAAGCAAAAAGCCTTAAAAAGAAATATTTCACCGGATTCAATGTTACATCTTGATGCCCGGTATGTGCTGGACCATGAAAAATAAAACAAGTTCCAAATTAAAGACTATGGAAACATTACTTCAAATTTCTGCTGAAACCACTGCCGTTGTGGTTATAGATTTGCAAAAGGGCATCACGGCCATGCCCACGGCGCCTTATTCTTCCAAAACCGTTATTGAAAATACGGTGAAGATTTTAAATATTGCCAGAAAAAAGTCAATGGCAGTCTTCCTGGTACATGTAACCCCCTCACCCGATTTTAAGGATGGACTGCGTCCTGTTGTCGAACATACTTTTGCTTTTAAAAATCTTCCTGTTGACTGGGCAGATTATGTCCCTGACCTCAACATTCAGCCCACTGATTTTTTGATTACCAAACGCCAATGGGGTGCTTTTTATGGAACTGAATTAGACTTGCAGCTACGAAGAAGAAAGATAAAAACCATTTTACTTTGCGGAATTTCAACCTCAAAAGGCGTGGAGAGCACCGCACGCGATGCTTATGAAAGAGGTTATAATCAGATTTTTATTGAAGATGCCATGGCTGCGCGTACCGTGGAAGAGCATGATTTTCCTTTGAAACATACCTTTCCGCAGTTGGGATTGGTGCGCAGGACACGGGAAATAGTGGAAGCAATGGAAAAGCAATAGTCACCTGTGTCGGATTCAAGTACTTAGTGCTTGCCAGAAAACGTCAATTTCTTCGTTACGCTTACTTTGAGTATTAGTC
>CAZRAW010000259.1:0-2286 GCA_964598065.1 uncultured Lentimicrobiaceae bacterium | reverse complement strand
AAAGATACAAAATTTTTAACAAATGAGTGTATTAGTCAATAATGATTCAAAAGTTATCGTTCAGGGTTTTACCGGGGGCGAGGGTACTTTTCACGCCTCTCAAATGATTGAGTATGGTACCAATGTAGTGGGGGGAGTAACCCCCGGAAAAGGTGGTCGGTCCCATTTGGGCAAGCCGGTATTTAACACGGTAAAGGATGCCGTTGGTCAGACGGACGCCGATGTCTCCATTATTTTTGTACCTCCTCCGTTTGCCGCAGATGCCATAATGGAAGCTGCCGAAGCCGGTATAAAAGTCATTATTTGTATTACCGAAGGTATTCCTACAGCAGATATGGTGAAAGTTAAAGAGTATTTATCAGATAAAGATTGCCGGCTGATTGGTCCTAACTGTCCCGGGGTGATTACTCCGGGTGAAGCAAAAGTAGGTATTATGCCCGGCTTTATTCATTCCAAAGGCAAAGTGGGAATTGTTTCCCGCTCTGGAACCCTTACTTATGAAGCCGTTGACCAACTTACCAAAGCCGGGTTGGGACAGACAACTGCAGTCGGCATTGGTGGCGATCCGATCATCGGTACCACTACCAAAGAAGCTATTGAACTTTTTATGAATGACCCCGAAACCAAAGGGATCGTGATGATTGGCGAAATTGGCGGTAACATGGAAGCAGATGCAGCTTATTATATTAAAGAACATGGAACCAAACCTGTGGTGAGCTTTATTGCCGGAGCTACGGCCCCCAAAGGCCGAACTATGGGACATGCCGGAGCCATTATTGGCGGCAAAGCCGATACTGCCGAAGCTAAAAAAGCAATTTTACGTGAATGTGGTGTTCACGTTGTTGACTCCCCCGCCGAATTGGGCAGTAAGATGCTGGAAGTTCTCGGAAAATAAATGGTGTTTGTCCATAATGTCCGATTTCTGCGTTACGCTTGTATTTTAAGCCAGTCATTTACAGAAGTAAACTCTTGGTTTAAAATACTGCGCAAGCCTTTTAACCCGAACATTCTAAATCAAACACTTGACTTTATAGACAGACATAAATAGTCTTTTCATATATTTTGCAGGTTTTAAGAGGCTAACTGCTTATGCAGATGGCCTCTTTTTGCTCTTCCGGTTGTGGTGTTGCCACTGTATTATGAAGCCACATCAGATGTAAAATTCATTTATCTGGACTAAATACAAATAATAAAAATTTGTATCTTTGCAGAAAAATTAATCAAGCATAAGTTCATGTCACAGACAAGACAATTTACATTAGATAATACAGATAAAGAAACACTATCAAAATGGTACCGGCTCTTAACACTGGGCAGGCAATTGGATGAAAAAGCGCCGAATTATCTCAAACAGGCGCTGGGGTGGTCGTATCATGCGCCGTATGCCGGTCATGATGGTATTCAACTTGCAATTGGTCAGGTGTTTGACCGCGAAAAAGATTTTCTGTTTCCTTATTATCGCGATATGCTCACAGCAATTTCTGCCGGCCTGACGGCGGAAGAAATCATCCTGAACGGTATATCAAAAGCCGCTGATGTGGCCGGTGGCGGGCGGCATATGTCGAACCATTTTGCCAAACCCGAATGGCATATCCAAAATGTATCTTCTGCCACTGGAAATCATACGCTGCATGCCGTGGGTGTTGCTCGTTCCATAAAAATTTACAAAGGCGGGGGCGTAGCCATCAGCTCACAGGGCGAGTCTTCCACTTCCGAAGGTTATGTTTTTGAAGCCATCAACGGGGCAGCCAAGGAAAAAGTTCCCGTGATTTTTGTCTTCCAGGATAATAAATACGGCATTTCGGTGCCTCAGGCTGATCAGTCGGCCAATGTGCGGGCTGCCGAGAATTATCGGGGTATCCGGAACCTGAAAATTATGTATTGCGATGGAAAAAATGTTTTTAATTCGATGAATACCCTGTTTGCCGCCAAAGAGTATACACTGAAAAACAGCCTTCCGGTCATCGTACATGCCAACTGTGTACGCATTCATTCGCATTCCAATTCTGACCGTCAGGAGCTGTATCGTGATGAAAACGAGCGCCATTGTGTAAAACTTTCCGACCCCCTTACACGCTTTCATATCCAGCTTATACATTCCGGTAAATTCACGGAAGAGGAGTTGGTAATTATGGATAAGGAGGCAAAACAGATCATTTCAACAGCGCATAAAAAAGTTATCAGAGCTGCAGATCCCGATCCGAAATCAATTTTTGACTTTGTTTCTCCCGACCCCTATGTAAGCAAAAAATATCCTGATGGAACCCATGATGGAACCAGCGGAAA
>CAZRAW010000258.1:0-2290 GCA_964598065.1 uncultured Lentimicrobiaceae bacterium | reverse complement strand
GTGCACGTGGCTTTTGACGAAGTCTGTAAAAAAGCTGATGCACGCGGCATTCGCGTTACCGGTTCGGAACTGGTGGGCCTTATCCCGTTAGAAGCCATGCTGGAAGCCGGACGCTATTTTCTGCGGAAGCAAAAGCGTTCGACAGGTGTTGACAGTGACGAGTTACTGAAGATTGCCATCAAATCTATGGGACTAAACGACCTGAAACCTTTTAACCCGAAAAAACGCATTATTGAATTCCTGTTAGAAGAACCGGGTAAAAAGCTGACGGACATGAGTCTGACGGGTTTTGCCAACGAAACGGCTTCTGAATCACCGGCGCCGGGAGGCGGCTCTATTTCGGCTTATGTCGGCGCTTTGGGCGTTTCGCTGGGAACCATGGTGGCTAACCTCTCCGCGCACAAACGTGGCTGGGACGACCGCTGGGAAGAGTTTTCCGACTGGGCTGAAAAAGGACAGCAGTTCAAAGATGAGCTGTTGCGGCTGGTGGACGAAGATACCATAGCTTTTAACAAAATTATGGATGCTTTCGGCCTCCCTAAAAAAACCAAAGAGGAGAAAAAAGCCCGCCAGGCTGCCATACAGGAAGCTTCAAAACAAGCCATGGAAATACCGTTTAAAGTGATGGAAACCGCTTACCATTCCATTGCGGTGATGCGTGCCATGGCCGAGTCAGGTAATCCCAATTCTGCTTCCGATGCCGGTGTGGGTGCCCTTTGCGCACTGACGGCTGTGGAAGGTGCTTATCTCAACGTGAAAATCAACGCTATGGGTATCACGGATAAGAAATTTACGGGAGACATGCTTCTCCGGGCAGAAGAAATTGCCCAAAAAGCACGTTCCTGCCGCAATATGGTTATAGAGACTGTGGAACAGAAAATCAGGGAGCTGTAAAAATATGTGATAACAATCCTGTTTAACTGTAAACAACTTCATCCTGATAAAGGAAAAGATGTTGCATGTATTGTCCATACGATTTTATTTTACATTGTTTTATTTTTCAATAATGTCAACAACCATCGAAAATATTTTTAAAAATAATTAGGATAATGTTACAGGAGTTTGTACTTTTGCCGACCAAAATTTTAAAAGCAATTCACGATGGCTAAGAAAAATAAAGGCGCAAGGATTCAGGTGATTTTAGAGTGCACAGAGCATAAAAAAAGCGGTATGCCGGGAACTTCGAGGTATATCACTACCAAAAACAAAAAAAACACCCCCGAAAGGCTGGAGTTGAAAAAATACAACCCTATCCTGAAAAAAATGACTATTCACAGAGAGATTAAATAATTTGAACCATGGCTAAGAAAGTAGTTGCATCATTACAGTCCACAGGAAAAGACTTTGCAAAAGTTATTAAAGCGGTAAGATCCCCCAAATCGGGTGCTTACACTTTTAAAGAAGAGATTATCCCTACCGATAAGGTAAAAGAATATTTTGCTAAGAAATAAGCGAAAATCTTCTCAATTTTTAAAAAGAAAGCTTTTTCCTGTCATCGGGAAGAAGCTTTTTTTTATTTTTATACCTCACGTTTTTTATTTGGGTGAGATTTTAATAAACATTTAATCAAACAGTTATGGGCTTATTCTCTTTCTTTTCTTCTAAGCAGCAAAAAGAAGACCTCGACAAAGGGTTAGAAAAAACCAAACAGAGTGTTTTTAGCAAACTCTCAAAAGCTGTCATCGGAAAATCAAAAGTAGACGATGAAGTGCTGGACGACCTCGAAGAAATCCTCGTTACTTCCGATGTGGGTGTCGAAACCACGCTTAAGATTATCGACCGCATCGAAGCCCGTGTTGCCCGCGACAAATACCTTGGCGTTGATGAGCTGAACCGCCTGCTGAAAGAAGAAATCGTTGCTCTTTTACAGGAAAACTATAGTGGCGACGGTGCTGATTTTGAGCTACCTGCAGATAAAAAACCTTATGTTATCATGGTGGTTGGCGTAAACGGCGTGGGAAAAACCACCACCATTGGGAAACTGGCTTACAACTTCAAACGCGTCAACAAAAAAGTGATCCTCGGTGCTTCGGATACTTTCCGGGCCGCTGCTGTGGAACAGTTGAAAATATGGTCGGAGCGCGTGGACGTTCCCATGGTAAGCCAGGGTATGGGTGCCGATCCGGCTTCGGTGGCTTTCGACACCATAAAATCAGCCATTACCCAGAATGCTGACGTAGCCATTATCGACACCGCCGGAAGGTTGCACAACAAAGTAAACCTGATGAATGAGCTTTCCAAAATCAAACGGGTCATGCAAAAGCTGATTCCCGATGCACCTCACGAAATT
>CAZRAW010000257.1:0-2329 GCA_964598065.1 uncultured Lentimicrobiaceae bacterium | reverse complement strand
TGGCTCCGGATTATTAGCATGGGAGTTGGGATGGCGAGTGCGCTGGTGCTTTTTTATATCGCATTAAACGAGTTGAATACCGATAATTTTTACCCTGACAAAAACCGGATATATCAGGTCTTCGAAAATTTTAAATCACCCGATTACAGCGGAATTAGTTCGGACATTGAGCAACCGGTTGTCCCTGCAATGATTACGGATTTCCCTCAGGTGGAACAGGGGACGGTAATTTTCAATAATGGAAAAACAACTTTTAAAGTGAAGGAATCATTGATGGAAGCAAGAACATTGTATGCCGATTCCCTGTTTTTTAAAGTGTTCCATCGCCGCTTTATCACGGGAATCGCAAAGCGTTCGCTGCGATTAAAAAACACGGCGGTAATTACCCGAAAATTAGCCCGAAAGTTGTTTGGCAATCGTATGGAGGCCATCGGCAAAGTCATCTATCTGAACGAAACACGCCCGATAATCATTACCGGTGTTATCGAAAACTGGCCGGTTAATTCAAGCTTTAAAGCCGGTGTCATCATTTCGTTTGCCACTTTGAAAGACGAACACCGGCTCTATATGGGCTGGGACGGTGGCGACGGTTTTCAGGGTTTTGTTAAACTTGCAAAAAACACAAACCCTCACGAAATTGAAAAAGGCATACCTGCTTTCTTACGCAAATACTACAATGTAGATGCGGATGAAGCCAAAGGCTTTTTTTCGACATACCCACTCATTCCGATTACAAAGGCCACATTTATATCCAATCCGAGAAAGAAAGTTATTTATTCCATTATGATATTTATCGGGATACTGATTTTCGGGTTGGTCTGTTTCAATTCGCTTTTGCTCGTGCTGGCAGGATACCGCAAATTTATTAAAGAGATTGCCCTCCATCGCGCTCTCGGAGCTTCAGGCTTTGATATACAAAAGCTTATTTTTAACGAATCGATGTTTTATATGCTTGCCTCCTCCGTGGTAGCCATCCTTTTTATTTTGCTGATCAATCCGTTTATCGAAACTAATTTTCAGTTTGGACTTACGGAAGCCTTTTCAAACCGGTCGTTTCAGCTCTTGTTTTTATTAGTATTTGTTGTTGCCTTTGTTGTGATTTATGTTGTGCCGGTACGGTGGTCGGTTCGCTATTTTATAGCAACTCAAAAAACAACCTCTTTTTACAAACCGCCGATAAATACTCATCTGCAACAGGCTTTACTGACCATCCAAATAGGTATTTCGATTTGTCTGTTTATTTTTCTGTTTTTTATTCAGGGTCAGTTCAATTTTATCCGTAATTTCAACAAAGGATACAATTCAGGTAACCTGATTTACATTGAATTGCTAAACAAACCGTTATTCACAAAGGATCAGATTATTAAAAGCGAAATAGCAAAAATACCCAATGTGTTGTCGGTATGCCTGTCCGATGCCATTCCGTTGGGGGGACTTTCAGGAAACAGTTTTTCAGGTAGTCCGGATGGGCAAAATCCAAGAATCGTACGGAATCTTCATGTCGATCAGGATTTTTTTGCAACGCTTAAAATGAAGTTAGCCGGCCCCGGCTTTAGCAATACGGTTATCAACGACAACAGTGTTGTCATAACCCGTTCGGCTGCGAAGCTGTTTGATCTTAAAAATCCCGTTGGTAAAAATCTGTATCGTGGCGGCCCTCTCGAAATTAAAGGAGTAGTCCCGGATTTTGTTTCCGGCTCGCTGCACTCAGCAATGCAACCTACGGTATTTAGCCGTTATGACACGCCTTCGGTTTATTCGATTGTTACGGTTCGCATTGCCTCCGCCGGAATAATGGGTACGGTAAAAAAAATCAGGAAAGCTGTTCAGCGTATCGTTCCCGGCCAGATTGTTCAGGTTAAATTTTACAACAGCACTTTACGGAAAAACTACAGCTTTGACCGGGCCGTAAAAAATACCGTGGGTTTCTTTTCGGTTTTGGCAGCACTAATCACGCTTGCAGGTCTTGTCGGTTTTACGCTGAGCATGATTAATGCACGAACCAAAGAGCTGGGTATCCGCAAGGTAAACGGGGCATCGGTCAACTCATTGATTCTGTTGTTGAATAAGGTTTTTGTTTGGAATATTGCCATCGCTCTCGTGATTTTTATCCCGGTTTCTTATCAGATCTCAAAACTTTGGTTACAACAGTATGCTTATGCCATTTCCATGAAATGGTGGGTATTTGTGTTGGCTTCCGTTTTGATATCGGCGGTCGTTCTCGGTGTGGTGTCTGTTTTTACGTTCCGTGCCGCCCGCCGCAACCCGGAAGAAGCGTTGAGGTATGAGTAAACCATGGGAGCGTAGTCCCGTTAGGGACGACTCAATT
>CAZRAW010000256.1:0-2348 GCA_964598065.1 uncultured Lentimicrobiaceae bacterium | reverse complement strand
AAATACTAAAATGGAGATTTGTTAAACTTTTTTAATTTAAAAATATCATCTGTTCCTTTCCCCCGAATTCATTACTTTTGCTGTAAAATTATAAACTCAGAATCATGATAAATAAAAATGTAGAAACGAAACTTAACGAGCAGGCTCAGAAAGAGGAATTTTCGGCTCGTTTATACCTTGCCATGGCTATCTGGTGTGAAGTGAACGGTTATCCCGGCGCTGCCTCCTTTTTGTACGATCATACCGAAGAAGAGCGAATGCATCAAATGAAAATAATTCATTATATCAACGAGCGCGGCGGAAAAGCTGTTTTGTACGAGCTGGAAGCACCTAAAACCGAATTTCACTCACTCGAAGATATTTTTACACAAGTTTTGACCCACGAGGAATTTGTTACCAAGGTCATTAACGAACTTTATGGCCTGACAGTAGTGGAAAAAGACTATACCACCGGTAATTTCCTTCAGTGGTACATCACAGAGCAGGTGGAAGAAGAGAGCACGATACGTACCATTCTCGATAAAATAAAACTGGTCGGAAAAGACAAGGCCGGGATGTTCCATATCGACAAAGAACTGGAAGCCATAGCGCAGAACAACGCAGCCGGCAACGCCTGATTTTTCCGGAAAATATGGTTTACTACCATTTTAGGTGGGTAAATTGTTTTTGCAGTGCCAAAGACATCCCTTTGTGAGAAGTCGGAAGACAGAAGTTTTTTCATTAATGCAATAGCTAATAAATCTACTATTTATACCGGTTACTTCATATTATGATGCTATTTTCTTCCGACTTCTGACTTCCGGCAATTTAATGATTACACGGTACAATAGTTTTCCGCTAAATTGCAGTAGTACCAAAAAGGAAAAGTCACTTCGCGCCATCGTTTTCGATAGCCCGCTCCAGCTTTTGATACCATCTTTCCCCAAACTTTCTGATTAACGGGGTTTTCAGATATTTGTAAAGCAGCTTGTTGTCCTGTTCCCCTTTTTGAAGGGCAGTTTTGCAGATATCCCAATGGTCGTAGTTAATCGCCGTGTGATGGGTCAATTTTGATAATCTGACCGGATAAAGGTGACATGAGATGGGTTTCCGGAAATTTATCTTCCCTTCCGACCAGGCTTTTTCTATGGCACAATAGCTAATGCCGTTTTCAAACCGGACAAAAGCACATTCGCGGTCGTTCACCAGTGGGGTAACATATTCGCCATCCACATCGTAATCGAAAACTCCGGTTCTCTCTACCACTTCGAGACCTTCTTTTGCCATGTACGGTCTTATCTCGTCAAGGCCGTCTTCCAAAATGGTAATTTCTTCTTCTTCCAATGGTGCGCCGGCATCGCCTTCCACGCAGCAGTCACCTTTGCATTGCAACAAGTTACAGGAAAAACAGATATTTTTCAGGTCTTCCGAAATGAGTGTATCATCAATGATTATCATGCTGCAAAAGTAAGGAATTGAACCGGGATTCGGCAGGCAGGTTTATTTTGACCTGAAGATGTCGGTAACTTTTTTATAAGATTTTTTCAGCTCTGTTGTGAGCGGGTGGCGTGCTGTGGCTTCATCGGCTTTTAACTGTTTCACAAGCTTCAGCCCCTCCTGATAGCCCACATCAAAAATTTCTTCGGCTTTGTTAAAATCGAGAGAAGTGTAACGACGGGTTCCGGGCGGGTCAACAACGTAATCGCAATAGTCCAGCTCGTTGCGGATGGTGTTGTAAATGGCGAGATGATAGGCACGTGCAGCAATATCTTTCATGCGCCTGAAGCTCTCTTTTTCTGCAATGTGGTTCACATGTACGCCAATCAGTTTGTCACATTTGTCTTTTAATATCTCTGCAGCCATGTTTTTTGTAAGTCCGCCATCCACGTAATATGTGCCATCAATAATTACCGGTCTGAAAAGCAACGGAATAGAGGCAGAGGCAATGGTAAACTTAATAAATTTTCCTTCCGATATTATTTCGTTATGGCCGCTGTTCAGGTTAGTAACTGAAAGAAAAGTAGGAATTTTTAAGATACTGAAATCATCTTTTGGTGCCATTTCACGAAAAAGATTTTCTACTTTTCGCATATTGAAGACTCCTAACCGGCGTATATTGATGTTGGTTATGTGAATGGGTTTTATCTCATTTTTTAAGATGGAGAGCATCTCCATAACGGGGATTCCCAATCCGTACCCAACAGCGACCATGGCGCCCATACTGGTTCCTGAAATTACGGAAGGTTGAAAACCGTTCTCTTCCATAGCCAATAAAACACCCAAATGAGCAATGCCCCGGGCGCCGCCTCCACTTAGCGCCAGTCCGTATGAGGGTTTTCGTTTCATTATAATGACCGGAAAAATTTATT
>CAZRAW010000255.1:0-2354 GCA_964598065.1 uncultured Lentimicrobiaceae bacterium | reverse complement strand
TCCGGTTTTTCAACCTTTTTCCATTGCTTAGGTTTTCCGGGTTTTGAAAAAGATCGTTTCCCTTTTGATGGCTTTTGTGGTCTTTTCGGTGCTGTCATAATTTCCTTAAAATGAGGCTGCAAAATTAATTAATCCTTCATAGCGGTTGCTATGCTTTACAGAATTTATTATATTTACCTGATTTTTTGACCGGCGTAACTATGAAAAATGAATTTATAACCCTGGCAACCCTAACCTACATGCGGGCACAACTACTGAGTGCCCGGCTGGAGCAAGAGGGTATTGAGAGTTTTATGACCAATGTCAACCGTATAAAAGAAGGCCCGGGAGGCGTTCAGGTTATCATCAATTCGAATGATCTGGAAAGAGCCATGACGGTTTGGGAAGACTTTAAAAGCGCTTATGGCAAGGAAAAACAGGAAGCTGTTGACTTTATGCGCATTGCCCGGCGGATTCTGGTGCCGTTCGACTTTACGCCCCATGCCGAAAACGCTGCCCTCTACGCTTTGCAAATTGCCTCTAAAATGAAAGCAGATGTGCAGTTGCTGAATGTCTATTTCGACCCGGGCATTACTCCCTTTTCACAATTGGAAAGTTTTACCTTTACGGTGAGCTTCGATGATATTGGTCGCGAGGTGGAGCAGGAAACTGCCGATAACCTGAAAGCATTTTCCGAAAAATTAAAAAATATCCTGAAGCGACGCAGAATTCACGGAGTAAACGTGTTTTACGATTTGGTAAAAGGAAGTGTAGCACCCACAATTCTGGCTTACATCAGGGAATACAAACCAGGGCTGGTGATTATGGGAACACGTGGAAGCGAGCTGGAGGGTCTGCGTTCTTTCGGCAGCGTAACAGCTAAAATAATGAAAAAGGCCAAAATCCCTATCCTTGCCATTCCAAAAGATTACCCGGCAGGTAATTTCAAATCGCCTGAAAAAGTACTCTATGCCACCGATCTTGATCAATCTGATTACTGGGCACTGAGCAAACTGGCTTCATTTGTAAAACCTTTTCATTCGGATATTTACTGTGTTCATGTTTCGGAAGAGATTGAAAAACCCGAAGAGGTTTACATGCACCGGGTGAGGGAGTTTGTAACGAAGACTCTGGGAGTAAAAAAGCTGGAATGCGGTCTGCTGGAGTGTCTTGACCCGCAGCTCGGGCTGGAAGATTTTATCAAAGAGAAAAAAATTGATCTTGTGGCTATGACCACCCGTCATCACAGTCTGATATCCCGTTTTTACACTCCGAGTGTAACCCAAAAATTCCTTTTCCAGACCACCATCCCGTTGTTGGTGTTTCATGCACTACCAACTGGAGGAGAAATAAAAAGCAGCTGAAGGCCAACGAAATAAAGATATTTCCTATAGATTTTCAGTTCAACTTTAAAACACCTTCCATAACAAACATTTTTGTGTTATGTCAAGCATATTTTGGGTGCAGGCAAACTTATTATTTTATTTCTTTAATTTTCTCAAAAGATGCCAGGACGCCCTGCACCAACGATGAGCTGAAACCATGTAATTCCATTTTACTTAAACCGGTTATGGTTATACCTCGCGGAGTTGTTACCTTATCTATTTCCGATTCGGGATGAATATTATTCTCTTGCAATAAAACAGAAGCGCCTCTTACTGTCTGGGTAACAATTTGTTTTGATAATTCAGAGCTAAAGCCAATCTCTATTCCGGCTTGCATTGCAGCTCTAATGTATCGCATAGCGAAAGCAATGCCACTGGCTGCTAACACAGTAGCCGCCCCCATTAAATCATCATCGATAAAAGCCGAATGACCCATCACATTAAACAGACCCGCAATGGTATTATTTTGTACTTCATCCCGGCTATTGGTTGAAATACAGGTCATAGATTCCCCAACCGATATTGCAATATTGGGCATAGTCCTGTACAGACTGATTGTATTGCCCAAAATACCCGCCAGCTCTGTTAGTTTCACTCCGGTTACGGTAGAAATAACAATGGGTTTCTTTTTTAAGATATCTGATTTTACCGACAATAAAATATCATTTATTTTATGTGGCTTTACACTAAAAATAACAATGTCCGACTCATTAACAGCTTTATGATTATCGCTTGTTACATTTACTCCCTGCTCGGAAAAAGATAAAAGAAATTGTATTTTTCGACGGGTGATTATTAAATCTTCAGGACGGACTACGTTAGCTCGCAAAAGACCGGCGGCAATTGATTTCCCCAGGTTTCCGCCTCCTATGATGGCTATTTTTTTGTTCATAAGCGATACATTTAAAATATAAAATAATAATTTTTGACAAATTAAAAGAATAACATCTTACAATGCTAATAAAACAGAAAAAAAGCCACAAAATGAAA
>CAZRAW010000254.1:0-2378 GCA_964598065.1 uncultured Lentimicrobiaceae bacterium | reverse complement strand
CGAGACTGATTTGGTGAAACTCCAAAACCGACAGTAAAGTCTGGATGAAAGAAGAGTAAGAGATCAGTATTAAAACATACACCCGTCGGCGGGGATGTTTTGAGTATTGCATCATGTTGGATATGCCCTGAAGTTTGTAAAATTTGAGGGCTTTTTTTATGTCTGAAAACAAGGTTAACAACGCAGGGTTTCATCGTAAAATAATGCGTCATACGCTTCGCCTCGCGAAGAAAGGAAGAGGTTTTACAGCGCCAAACCCCATGGTTGGGGCGACCATAGTAAAAGATGGAAAAATTATCGGGGAGGGATGGCATGAAGTATTCGGAGGCCCGCATGCCGAAATCAATGCCATTCGTAAAGCCGGGGAACCTGTTCGGGATGCAACCCTCTACGTTAGTCTCGAACCCTGCTCTTATCATGGAAAAACACCGGCCTGTTCTCCGGAAATTATCAAACAGGGTTTTAAAAAAGTCATTGTTGCCACCCTCGACCCGAATCCTCTTGTTGCCGGACGAGGTGTCGAAATGCTGCGTAATGCCGGGATAGAAGTCGAAACAGGCTTGCTGGAAGCGGAAGCCCGGCAATTGAACGAGCGTTTTTTCAAATTTATTCAAACACAAATCCCCTTTGTGGCTGTTAAAACAGCTGCCAGTCTGGATGGTAAAATTGCCACTTCCACGGGCGATTCAAAATGGATTACTAACGAATTTTCACGCAATTTTGTTCATCAACTCCGGAACGATTACATGGCCGTTATGGTTGGCGTTAATACTGTTTTAAAAGACAACCCTCTGTTAACCTGCAGAATCAGGCAAAAAAAGCCGAAACAACCTATCCGGATAATTGTGGATAGCCAATTGAAAACGCCGGAAAACGCCCCGATACTGGATACCCGGGAAGCTCCGACATGGATTGCCACCACCGCCCGTTCCGACAAACAGAAAAGAGCTTTTTTAAAACGAAAGGGTGTAGAACTTATTCTTTGTCCCGAAAAAGACGGCCATGTTGATCTGGCTTTTCTTATGGCAGAAATTGGAAAAAAAGGAATCGACAGTATTCTAATTGAAGGCGGAGGCACCTTGAATTTTTCCCTGTTTCAGCAGAAGCTCGCAGATAAAGTTTATGCCTTCATAGCCCCAAAGATTATAGGAGGCAAAGAGGCAATTACTCCCGTCGAAGGAGCTGGTTTTAAGGAAATAGCTCAGGCGCCCGAACTGAAACGGGTAAGCTATAAACGCTTTGGTAACGATGTATTAATAGAAGCATATTTATAAAATGTTTACAGGATTAATAGAAGAAACAGGAAAAGTAAGCGCCATCCGAAAAGGAGAGGCCTCTTATCAAATCACCATTGTCGCCAATAAAATTATGGAGGACATGCGGCCGGGCGACAGTGTGTGTACAAACGGCGCTTGTTTAACCGTGGTAAAGCTTACAAAAGATAGTTTTACGGTGGATATTATGGCCGAAACAGTGAAGCATACAAATTTTAAGGATATGAAAATCGGTAACCGGGTAAACCTGGAGCGTGCTATGCGATTATCGGACCGTGTAGCCGGTCATTTGGTTGCGGGACATGTGGATGGTGTTGGAGAAATCACCCGGATACAAAAAGATGGGATTGCGACACTGATAACCATCAAATTATCAAAAAATCTTGCTGCCATGATGGTAGATAAAGGTTCTGTTGCTATTGATGGTATTTCTCTGACAATTACAAAGGCAGGAAGTGATAATTTTCAGGTTTCCATAATTCCTCATACAGCTCGTGAGACAACTTTGCTGACAAAAAAAACAGGCGAAAAAGTGAATATCGAAACCGATATGATAGGAAAATATATCAGAAATTTTTTAACCCGGCCACAGGAAGGTCAACATGCCAAACGAGAGATAGACACGCACTTTCTATCTGAGAACGGGTTTCTATAACAGGTTTAATTACGTTGAAAATTATAAAAGAAAATGAGTTTAAAAGAATATTTCAATACGGTTGAAGAAGGATTGGAAGACATCAAAGCCGGAAAAATGGTTGTTGTTGTGGATGATGAGAACCGGGAGAATGAAGGCGACCTGGTAATGGCTGCTGAAAAAGTAAGTCCCGAAGCTATTAACTTCATGACCAAATACGGGAGAGGATTGATTTGTATGCCCATGACAGGCGAGAGACTCCGGTTTTTACAAATAGGTAAAATGGTAAATCATAATTCAGATCCTCATCAAACCGCTTTTACCGTTTCCGTTGACGCCGGGAAGACCAAAACCGGCATTTCTGCTTTCGAGCGGTCGTTTACCATCCAACAACTGTTAAATCCGGTTGCAACGGCGAATGATTTCTCAAGGCCGGGACATATATTTCCCCTGCAAGCCAAAGACGAAGG
>CAZRAW010000253.1:0-2379 GCA_964598065.1 uncultured Lentimicrobiaceae bacterium | reverse complement strand
TATAAGGAGAAATTTATCATGAAAAAGGTAATGAAAATTAAAGCAACAAGCAAAATTGTTATCGAAAGGATAACAGGAGGTATTCCTCTCATTAAGGCCGACTGCGAAAGTGATATGTACTATGGACTCGGGTATTGTCATGCTGTTGACAGAGGCATGCAAATGATGGTGATGAAAATATTGGGTACAGGAACAGCATCAGAGCATCTAAGTGGAGATAATGATATGCTTGAAATTGATAAATTTTTCAGGAAGATGAACTGGCATAACCATCTACAGGAAGAAATCCTGAAACTAAGCAAAAACGAAATCAACCTGTTACAAGCTTATTGCGATGGCGCCAACGCAGCTTTTGCAAAGAAAAAACCATGGGAACTTAAAGTGCTCCTCGGATTCAAAGACTTTAAATGGGAAAAAACAGATGTCTTTCTGTTGGCCAGAATGGTCGGATATTTAACCCTGGCACAGTCTCAGGGCGAAATGGAAAGGTTATTTGTACAGATGGTACAGAATGGAGTGAGCAAAAATTTACTCAATGAGCTTTTCCCGGACATTTTAGGTGATTATGACGAAAATCTTTTGAAACAGGTAAAGCTCAATGAAAAAATAGTTCCCGATGCTGTGAAATGGAATGTCTCAGGAGTTCGGGCTATGGCTTCTAATAATTGGGTAATTTCCGGAGAAAAAACAAGTTCCGGGTCTCCTATTCTGGCAAATGATCCGCACCTGGAAATAAACAGATTACCTTCCGTGTGGTATGAAATAGCTGTCCAGGTAGGCGAAAAACATGCTCATAGCGCCACCATGCCGGGAATTTTGACTCTGTTGTTAGGCCGAAATAATAATCTGTCTTGGGGTACAACTTATTCGTTTATGGATGCAACCGATTCGTGGATTGAGCAATGCAGAGACGGCAACTATTTGAAGGATAATGAATGGCATGCATTTCGAGAACGAAAAGAGGTGATAAAACGAAAAAAGGGGAAAGCCGTTGAAGTCCTCTATTATGAAAATGAACATGGTGTTTTAGATGGAAACCCTTATGAAGAGGGATATTATTTATGCACCAAATGGAGCGGCGAAAGATCAGGAGCAAACTCTGTAAAAGCAGGTTTTCAAATGTGGAATGCCAAAAATGTAATGGAGGGGATGAACATTATCGGTAATCTGGAGGCTGCTTTTAGCTGGGGTTTGGCAGATACCGACGGTAATATCGGACTCCAATTGTCCGGCTTAATGCCCAAACGCAGAAAAAATGTTAACGGCTTTGTCCCTTTGCCGGGCTGGCTTTCCGAAAACGATTGGCAAGGTTATCATAAGCCTGCTGATTTGCCCCGGACTTATAATCCCAAAGAGGGATATATCATTACAGCCAATAATAATTTAAACCATCTGGGGAAAGTGGCTCCCATTAACATGCCCATGGGCGAATATAGAGCAAACAGAATAAAACAGCTAATCGAGTCCAACGAAAAGAACACTGTAGAAGATATGAAGAAAATACATTATGATACTTATTCTTTACAAGCTGAGCTGTTTATGAAGATCATCAGACCTATGTTACCGGACTCTTCAAACGGTAAATTACTCAAAGAATGGAATTTGTGTTATGATTTGGATTCAAAGGGAGCTTTTTTGTTTGAAAGGATATATCGCCATCTTTATCACGCTGTGTTCGGTGCTGCCCTGGGCTTGAGTTTGGTCGATTTTCTTCAAAACCAGAGTGGTTTGTTTATTGATTTTTATGCACATTTCGATAAAATATTACTCTCTGATAGCACAGCGTGGTTTTTGGGTAAGAAACGTGATGAAATTTACCAAAAGGCAATCGATTCAGCACTGGAAACAGAACCCAAAGAATGGGGAACAGTCAATAACATCACGCTTACCAACATACTTCTTGGCAATAAATTACCAAAATTCTTTGGCTTTGATATTGGACCATTTCCCTTGCGGGGAGGAAGAGCAACTGTACATCAGGGACAGGTTTACACCAATGCCGGAAGAAAAACCAGCTTTGCTCCCTCCTTTCGTATGATTACGGATATGGCCGAAAGGAGCATCTATACAAATCTGGCAGGGGGCGTTTCAGACAGAAGGTTCTCAAAGCTATACAACAATGATTTTTCAAATTGGATGAATGGAATTTATAAAAAATTCACATTTTGAAATTAACTTTTTTCTTCTCAAACCAAAAAACTTTTATGCTTCTTATGAAGTTCTGATAATAATTTTCCCGGCACTTCAAAATTTATTTAGCTTTTATTTGCTTTGATCCTAAAAAATATAACTACCTTTGTCAGATAATTACAAAGGGTGCCAATAACGGCTGAGATCATACCATTTGAACCTGGGCAGGTAATGCTGCCAAGGGATGTG
>CAZRAW010000252.1:0-2396 GCA_964598065.1 uncultured Lentimicrobiaceae bacterium | reverse complement strand
CCGTATCCAAAATTACCCTCTACCCTCACTGGTAATGATAACGGCAATTGGTTGCTCTGTTATTCCTCCTGTGCTTTCGGTTCGTAAAGGTAAAAAGAAAATCCGGAATACAAAACGGGATTATCGCCGGGCGGAAAAAAGTTTTTTCAGAAAAAAGCAGATAAGGGCTTTCGGGAAATAAAACAAAAACCCCTGAAAACAAAGTTGTTAACAGGGGTGGGTACCTGAGGCGGGACTTGAACCCGCACGAGCGCAATGCTCATTGGATTTTAAGTCCAACGTGTCTACCAATTCCACCACTCAGGCATGAAGTCAAAGAAAAATCCCGTACCGAAAAATGGCAGGATAGGGCTCGTGAGCGGGAAACGGGACTCGAACCCGCGACCCCGACCTTGGCAAGGTCGTGCTCTACCAACTGAGCTATTCCCGCGTTCCAAAATTGGAGTGCAAATGTAAAACTTTTTTTATTTATCAAACAAGTAAAGTATAAATTTTGAAATGTTTTTTTTGTTTTTTTGAACTTCACGGCCTCATTTTTCAGGAAATTTTTTCAGTAAGTTTTTAATTTCGTTTAACTTCATAAGGGCTTCCACCGGCGTCAGCGTGTCTATATCCGTATTCAAAATATCCTGTTTGATTTGCTGCAAAAGCGGGTCGTCTAACTGAATAAAGCTTAGCTGAAAATCATCGGAGACCGATGTCTTTCCCAGACCCTCTTCCAGTTCTTTGTGCGAATGGGTTTTCTCCAGCACTTTCAACAACTCTTTGGCCCGTTTCAGAACTTTTGCCGGCATTCCTGCCATTTCTGCCACATGAATTCCAAAGCTGTGTTCACTCCCTCCTTTTTTTAGTTTTCTTAAAAAGATGACTTTGTTGCCCATCTCTTTGATCGAGATATGGTAGTTCCTGATGCGCGGAAAGCCGGCAGCCATTTCATTCAGCTCGTGATAGTGTGTGGCAAACAGTACTTTGGCGCGGTATGCCGGATGGTTGTGCAGGTAATCAACAATTGACCAGGCAATAGAAATGCCGTCGTAAGTACTGGTTCCGCGACCGATTTCATCTAACAGGATAAGGCTGCGATTGGAAATATTGTTCAGGATGCTGGCCGTTTCATTCATCTCCACCATAAAAGTGGATTCGCCGGACGAGATGTTGTCGGTAGCACCTACACGGGTAAATATTTTATCTATTAGCCCGATTTTTGCCTCTTTGGCCGGAACATAGCAACCCATTTGTGCCATTAAAATAATGAGTGCTGTTTGCCGTAGCAGCGCTGATTTCCCCGACATATTGGGGCCGGTCAGGATAATAATTTGCTGTTTTTTGTTGTCGAGATAGACGTCGTTGTCCACATATTGCTCATCCTGCGGCAGGTTTTGCTCAATCACCGGATGGCGCCCGGCTTTGATATCGATGGCGTACTCGTCATTAATTTCAGGACGGTTATAGCCATTTTCAGATGAAATACCGGAAAATGAAATTAGACAATCCAGCGTAGCCATTAGTGTTGCATCTAATTGAATTGGTTTGATAAAAGTGGCGGCGTACTGCACTAACTGTTCAAAAAGTTGTTGCTCCAAAGCTTGGATTTTATCTTCGGCACCAAGGATTTTTTGTTCATACTCTTTCAGCTCTTCGGTGATATATCGCTCTGAGTTTGTGAGCGTTTGTTTGCGATGCCACTCTTTCGGAACTTTGTCTTTGTGGGTGTTGGTAACTTCAAGATAGTAACCGAAAACATTGTTATAACTGATTTTCAACGAAGGGATGCCGGTACGTTTGCTCTCGCGTTGTTGAATCTGCACGAGGTAATCTTTTCCTGAAAAGGCAATTTTTCGCAACTCATCCAACTTCTCCGAAACACCGTCAGCTATTACGTCGCCTTTGCTTGCCGAAACCGATGGGTCTTCCTTGAGCTCTGCTTCCAGCTTGTTGATTAGCGAGCTACATGGGTTGATTTGCTCTGCCATTTTCACCAGAACATGCAGGCTGCTTCCGGAACAAACCGTCTTTATCTCCACAACCGAATGCAAGGCACGTTGCAATTGCTTCAATTCACGCGGATTGACACGGTAGGTGGCCACTTTGGAAATAAGGCGTTCCAGGTCACCCAGCTTTTTGAATTCCGGACGAAGTTTTTCCACTGTTTCCGGATGTTGCAACAGGTATTCCACCACATTGAGCCGTTCGTCGATGGCTGATTTCTTTTTTAGCGGAAGCGTTATCCAGCGGCGCATAAGGCGTGCCCCCATAGGCGAATCGGTTTTATCGATGATATCGAGTAGCGAACTGCCACCGGAAAACAAGGGATATATAAGTTCCAGGTTACGAATGGTAAACCTGTCGAGCCAGACATATTTCCCTTCGTCAATACGGCTGATTTTTGAAATATG
>CAZRAW010000251.1:0-2406 GCA_964598065.1 uncultured Lentimicrobiaceae bacterium | reverse complement strand
TTCCGTATTTCCCTATTTTTGTGCCGTTACCAAATTCTAAAAAAATATTTATATGAGCCAACCTGTCGATGCCATTTTCTTATCGCAGCAACGAGCTGAAATTACGGAATATCAGGTCTATACACGTTTGAGCGACCTTTGTAAAGATGAAAAAAACAAAGTCATTTTAAAAGCCATTTCCAGAGATGAGTTGCAGCATTACCATACCTGGAAAAATATTACTAAACAGAAACAGAAGCCCCGTCAGTGGAAAGTATTCTGGTATGTTATGCTGGCGCGTCTTTTCGGGTTGAGCTTTGCACTGAAACTCATGGAGAGCGGTGAAATTCATGCGCAGGCATTTTATGAAAAAGCGGCAGAAAAACATCCGGAAGTAAGCAAGATAGCGCAGGACGAAGAGGCACACGAAAAGGAACTTCTCGGTATTTTGAACGACAAACGGCTTGCTTATGTAGGCGCCATTGTGCTGGGGCTGAACGATGCTCTGGTGGAACTAACCGGAACGCTGGTGGGGCTGAGTTTTGCTTTCAGCGATAACCTGGTTATTGGCGTTACCGGCCTCATCATGGGCATTGCAGCTGCTTTGTCGATGGCTTCGTCCGGCTATCTCGCCTCACAGGAAGAAGAGGAAAAAGAGGATGTCAATCCCGTTACGGCAGCTATTTACACCGGTGTGACCTACCTGATAACGGTGCTGCTGCTGGTCTTTCCCTATTTCCTGATTTCCGGCACTAAAATCGCTATGGTTGTCATGCTCTTTATGACACTGCTCATTATCGCCACCTACAACTATTACATTTCTGTCGCCAAAGAGGTAAATTTCAAAAAGCGATTCTTAACCATGGCGTTGATTTCTCTCGGCGTGGCAACTGTCTCCTTCGGTATCGGATTTTTGGCCAAAACCTGGCTTGGCATTTCTATTTAAAGAACGGCAAATCAATTGGTTGATTTGGTTTCTTTTTAGGCAGCGGCCGCGCTATCCGCTATTCTTTCTTTGTTCAAAGTATGACACTCACCATTCATTGAGGGTTTAAACGTGATGGAAACAACACTATAAGGGTTTTGGAAAAGAATAACGAATATCGATTAACGAATAATGAAGTAGTTAACGGGGATAAAATCGTAAATCTTAAATCGTTAATCGGTGTTCTGCGTTCAAAGAATTCTAATTTCCGATAGAGTTTACTCTGTTCCTTTTCATTTTTCATTTTCCCGCCGCCCGTTGTACGGCTTGCCTGCCATAACGCCTGCGGATGTGGTCCATGGCCTGGTAAAGATTGGCCAGCTCTGGTTTGTCATCAAAAAGTTCCAGTTGCTGGCTGCCGCTGATGAGCTGACTGAAACGTATGCCTATCAGCCGGATGAGCATTTTCCGTTGATAGAGCTGTCTGGAAAGCTCCAGCGTCGTTTCCATTAGAACATGGTCGAAAGCGGTGGGGGAGATATGCTTTTGCAGGGTATGAGTGTCAAAATTGGCATAGCGGATTTTTACCGTAACGCAGCCGGCGAGTTGTCCTTTTCTGCGTAGCTCAAAAGCAATTTTTTCCACCATTCCGATGAGTACGTGACGCAGTTTGTCCATGTCGGCGGTATCCCGGTCAAAAGTACGTTCGGTACCGATGGATTTCTGTTCGGTATAAGGCGCTACCGGTGAAGGATCGATGCCGTTGGCTTTTTTCCAGATGACAAGTCCGTTTTTACCCATGACCTGCATTAGTATTTCCGGCGGGATCATACTCAGGGTGCGGATGTCGGAAACGCCAATGGAGCGCAACAGCCGGTAGTTTTTAGGCCCGATCATGGGGATTTTCCGAATGGAAAGCGGAAACAGAAAAGGTTTTACCTTTCCGGGCGGGATGTACAACTCGCCGTTGGGTTTGGACTCGCCCGTGGCTATCTTCGAAACGGTTTTGTTCACTGACAGACCAAAAGAGATGGGCAGCCCCGACTCTTTGATAATACGCTGCCGCAACTCGTGCGTCCATTTCAGACTTCCGAAAAAACGGTCCATGCCGGTAATGTCAAGATAGTGCTCGTCAATAGAGGCTTTTTCGTAAACAGGTGCACTTTCGGCAATGATTTCCGTTACCAGCCCGGAATATTTACTGTAGCGTTCCATGTCGCCCCGGATAAAAATGGCATCGCCACACAACTGTTTGGCCATGCGCACAGGCATAGCCGAATGGACGCCAAACCGGCGGGCTTCGTAGCTGCAACTCGCCACCACGCTGCGATCGGAAAGTCCGCCGATAATCACCGGCTTTCCCTTTAATGCGCTGTTTGTCAGCCGCTCTACCGACACAAAAAAGCTGTCCAAATCCAAATGTACAATCGTCCTTTCCGCCATCCTTAAAATATTTTGACTAAATACTTGACATTTAAAATATTTTGTGTACTTTTGATTAA
>CAZRAW010000250.1:0-2418 GCA_964598065.1 uncultured Lentimicrobiaceae bacterium | reverse complement strand
CTTTTTTATTTTGAAACCGGAAGTACTCAGGCAATAAAATACCGGTTTTTTCGTATCCCAATAAGAGTTTGTATTTTTGGTGCTTAAATTTTTACCGTGGAGCTTTATTCGAAAAAAAAACGTTGGAAGATCATTCTCGCTATTTTAGGGGTTTTCATTATTGCTGCTTCTTTATTTTACACCAATATGCTGGTAACAAAATTTGCCCGGGCCGAACGCCGGAATGTGCGGCTGTGGGCCGATGCCGTACACAGGAAACTGCGTCTCGTGAAATATACCGATGCTTTTTTTAGCCAGCTCCGAAACTCCGAACGACAAAAAGTAGAACTGCTCGCCGATGTTTATAAACGACTGCTTTACAGCAAAAATTCCTCGGATGTAACCTTTTACCTCGATATTATCAATCGGAATAAAGACATTCCCGTAATTATCACGAATCAAACTAATAAAATTATCTTATCAAGAAACCTTTATCCGAAGGGAGACGGCTCTTTGTATCTCCGGGGTAAACTGAAAGAGGAATTTTCTGTTTATCCGCCTATTCCTATCCCCCACACAGGCACCAAATTGTATTATAAAAATTCATTGGTATTTAATCAGTTACAAAATGTGCTGAATGACTATATTTCGGTTTTTATGTCAGAAATTACTGCTAACTCATCTAACGTTCCGGTCATTGTTACCGACAGTACAAAGACCAATATTATCCAGTTTGGGAATCTGAATGATGTACGTATGAGCAACCCGGTTTATGCCAACAAAATGCTCCGGGAGATGAAAAACCAAAATGTGCCCATCGAAATAAATTTTCCGGAACTGGGGAAGGCCTATATCTTTTATAAGGATTCCGATTTACTAACAAAGATGAAATGGTTTCCGGTAGCACAAATTCTCGTCATCAGCTTTTTCCTCTTTATTGCTTATTTGTTGTTCAGTTCTTCGAGAAGATCGGAACAAAACCGCGTGTGGGTAGGTATGGCCAAGGAAACCGCACATCAAATCGGGACGCCGTTGTCTTCCATTTTGGCTTGGGTTGAGCTTATAAGAATGGATGAAAGCAATGCCAAACAGGCAGCCGGAGAAATTACGAAAGACGTGAAACGACTCGAAATTATCACCGAAAGATTTTCCAAAATCGGTTCCACCCCCAGCCTCGAGGAAGACAACCTTACCAAAATTATTTATGATACAGTGGCTTATCTTAAACTGCGTTCGCCGCGAAAAGTGCAGTACAACATTTTGTTTCCTCGCGCAAAAGAAATTATTTTACCTGTTAACGCCTCCCTGTTTAGCTGGGTTTTGGAAAATCTTTGTAAAAACGCCATCGATGCCATGGATGGCAAAGGAAATATTACCATCGATATGCAGGAAGAAAGTAAACAGGTGGTAGTGGATGTGATTGATACGGGAAAAGGGATTCCGCTTACCGTACAAAAATCGGTTTTTAATCCCGGCTACACCAGCAAAAAACGCGGATGGGGGCTTGGACTTTCTCTCGCCAAAAGAATCATACAGGAATATCACAAAGGGAAAGTTTATGTCAAGAGCTCTTCCTCCAAAGGAACCACATTTCGTATCATCCTGAAAAAATAAAGTATCGGAAACTTATGTCGGGTATTTATCTTCACATTCCGTTTTGTAAACAAAAGTGCCACTATTGTAATTTTTATTCGCTGGCTTCACTGAAATACCGTGATGTTTTTGTGGAGGCACTGCTGAAAGAGATGCATCTGCGCAGGGACTATCTGCACGACAAACAGATCAAAACGGTTTATTTCGGTGGTGGCACACCTTCGCTACTACATCCTGGCGAAATAAACCGGATTATCCGGCAAATAGAATCTCTTTTTGACCTCGACTCCCACGCAGAAATCACGTTGGAAGCCAACCCAGACGACCTGTCAACTGATTATCTGAAAGCACTGAGAACAGACACTCCTGTCAACCGGTTGAGTATTGGCGTACAGAGTTTTTTTGACGATGATCTTAATTATCTTCATCGAGTTCATAATGGCCGGCTTGCCCGGAAGGCCATCGAAGATGCCAAAAAATCCGGTTTTGACAACATGACCATCGACCTGATTTACGGCATCCCGACGCTGACTGTGGAAAAATGGGAAAAGAACCTCGCACTGTTTTTCGGATATGATATTCCACATTTGTCATCGTATGCCCTGACGGTAGAACCAAAAACGGCTCTGCAAGTGCTTATTGAAAGGCAAAAGCTGAAAAACACCGATGAGGAACAAAGTATCCGTCATTTTGAAATGCTGCTGGAACAAACCCGGCAACACGGCTTTGAACAATACGAAATTTCCAATTTTGCCCTTCCCGGCTTTTACTCCAAACACAACTCCACTTATTGGCTCGGCGGACATTACCTCGGGCTGGGACCTTCGGCACATTCGTTCAACGGCT
>CAZRAW010000249.1:0-2431 GCA_964598065.1 uncultured Lentimicrobiaceae bacterium | reverse complement strand
TCCAAATATTTCCGGGCAACCCTGTTTACATCCTGAACGGTTACTTTTTCTATTGCCTGCAAATCTTCGGCAGGAGATTGCCGTCCCTCGACCGCAAGGGCTTGGGACCAGACGGAAGCAAGGCCGGATACTGAATTTTTCTGAAATTCGAAGGAGGAAATTTCATGCCGTTTTGCAGCCGTAACCAAATCGGGATTCACTCCGTTTTTGACTTCCGAAGCCAATACTGAGGATACTTCATGGAGCAGTTTTTCGGAATTCCCTCCTCTCGGAAATATGGCAATGCCAAACCCGATGCCGGCCTTGCGCAACCCGCTCATGGAAAAACCGGCATACAAAGCTTTTCCTTCCGGAACCAGCGAGTATAATTTTCCCCGCTGATTAGACAAAACATCAGATAAAACCTGGGCGGCAGCATAATCGGGACTATCAGTCCCCGGCATTCTGTATGATATGATAGCCAATCCGTAAGGTAAATCTGTTTTTAAATGAAGGGTGTCGGGTTTTACAGGTTGAAGGTTAATGGCCGGTCGGGGAGGCAATTTCTTAGAAGGAATGTTGCCAAAGAGCTTTTCTACTTTGGCCAGGGTTTTCTCAGGATTGACCCTGCCCACAATGACCAGAATGGCATTGTTGGGAGCATACCATGTATTATGAAACTTTTTAAGCATGGCGCCGGTGGTTTTGTCAAACGAGGGACGGGTGCCGAGTGCATCATGGGAATAGGGGGTTCCCTTGAACATTTCTGTCAATAGTTTTTTATAAAAAACATACTGGGGATTTGACATGTCGCTGGCAACTTCCTGCTCGATGGCACCACGTTCTTTGCTCCACAGTTTTTCGCTATCGAGAACGCCACGCATACGAATAGATTCAATATGCAGGGCAATGTCCAGGTCTTCAGCGGGAACGGTGAAAAAATACTGTGTAACCATTTGCCGGGTATCCGCATCGAAATCCCCGCCCATGGCAGCCGTAATATCCGCCAGCTGATTGGCAGATAATCCCGGGCTACCCCGAAACATCATATGTTCCTGGGCATGGGCCGTTCCGGGAAAACCTTTAGGTGCTTCATTGGAACCGACAAGATAATTCATTTCGGTTGTAACAACAGGTGCCAGCGGGTTTTTGATAATGACAACACGAAGCCCGTTTTTAAGTGTATGACGGATTACCGTCTCACTACTGCTTTTAATCCCCTGCGGTTGTGCCATTATGGGGGAGATGAACAAAAGTGCAATGAATACAAAAAGAATTCTTTTCATAATAAAATGATTTTACTCTCAAAAGAGAAAAAGGGTTCTAAAAATTTATTTTTTTCAATTTGACTAAAGAAAATTGCAGAACCCGTTAATCAATTTTCGATAATCGAAACTAAAACACAAAATTATCTTGTATTATTTTTTCAAAGATTCCATTTTTTTATCAACTACTGTCTATCACTATTTTTTCAGGACATAGACCAAACTCCTGCATAGCCGGCACGCAATATTTACACCGGTTAGAAGTCAACACCCTGAACATAAGTACAATACAACGGGATTTCGCCCCTGCATTATTCTTCTTATTTTGATTCAAAGTGTTACTTTCCATGTTTCTCTAAACATTTCAAAAATTTAAATTATGGAAGCTCCCTAAATTAATAATCGGTAAGTTTCATAAGGTTTTCTAAGAGTCGTCGTATTAGCCTGTTTAGTAAAGGATAGTAATCTAATTTACAAATTTACAGAAAAAACTATAGAAATTACAAATTTAACATTTCTTAACACTTTTATCCGGGTACAAGTCAGCCACCCACCCGACTCTGGTGCGCATTTTCAATGCGTGCCTTCCTCATTATTTTAATATTTATATTTTCTGTCAAGACCAAATATCTCCTATTATTACAGTTATGGTACGGCACACTAAACATTCGCGCGCCAGTAAGGCCGGTAAGTGTTTACCGCCGGTTCGATTCCTCAAAAGGCAGCCGGTTCAGAATGGAACGCCCGAGGGTGATTTCGTCTGTATATTCCAGTTCATTTCCAACGGCCACGCCCCGCGAAATGGTGGTGATGCGCAGCCCGAACGGCAAAAGGAGTTTGAATATATAATAGCCTGTGGTATCGCCCTCCACAGTCGCCGGTAACGCCAGAATAATTTCATCAATACTCTCTGTACGAACACGCTCCACCAGATGAGTCAGGTTTAAATCGTTGGGGCCGATTCCTTCCATGGGATTGATGATACCCCCCAAAACGTGATACAGTCCGTTAAACTGGGCTGTATTTTCTACGGCGAGCACGTCACGGGTATCTTCTACCACACAAAGTGTCTTCTCATCACGTTTGGGATTGTTGCATATTTCGCAATATTCATTATCGGAAATGTTGTTACACCGCTTGCAAAACATGATTTCTTCCCGCATTTTCACCAAAGCTTCGGCCAAATG
>CAZRAW010000248.1:0-2449 GCA_964598065.1 uncultured Lentimicrobiaceae bacterium | reverse complement strand
CGTAAGTTGATAAAATACATTGAAATACAGTTCTTTATCGAGGTTAATATCCATTTTGTCTGCCAGTGTTTTTGCCCAATACCGCTTGTCTTTTTCAAACAGCTCTTTGGCCGTTTTCACAAAATCAGGCTTGTCATTTTCGAAATAATAGTTGAGCAGCTCTTTGGCTACTTCGTTGTCGGTTAAGTAAAAGTGTTGTGCACTACGGAGCCATTCGGTGTTGTTACCGGCCTTTTTGTTCAGCAACAAAATTAGTTGGGGAACAGCTTCCCTGCTGACTTTTGACTTGTTAATTACGGCAAGGACTTCATCGGGTTGTTCTGATTTCTCGGCCAGCGCGAGCAATAATGGTTGAAAATAATTTGGAAAAGAAGAATTACCAGGGTATTCCTCATCGCAATAGTGAAAAAGCAGCCTGATGGCGGCATTAGCCCTGAAACCGGATATGGCCGACATTTCTATTTTCTTAGTCAGTTCTGTCATAATGCGACTGTGTTCGTCTGTCAGATATTCATTCACATCTTCAAATGAATCTACGGGGTCTTCAATTTCGGCATTCAGACAAGCCTCATATAAGCCTGTGAGCATGGCTGTAAAATCTTCAATCTGCTGTTGAATAAGCAGGTCAAGTGCTGTCGATTTGAAATCATCAAAGATTGCCTCAAATTCCTGTTCACTCGCTTGCTGGTATTGTTCCCACTCTTCAATGTATCCGGAATAGGACGGGCTGTAATTATCCCAATCGGGGTTCTCGAGATCAACCTGTTCAAAATCATCTTTGAAGTTTTCTTGCGTTTCATTAATTTGTTCATAAAACGATTCCGGTGAGATATCATCATTGTTATTCCGGTTTTCTTCTGAGAAATGGAGAAATGACTGCTGCAAAGTTTCATCGTGTTTGATAATAGCATCTAAAAACTTTAGTTTTAAATCTGCCGGAGTTTGCTCAAATATTTTATTAAAATTTTTCATACTTTTTTCGTATTAAATATCTTCAATCTCTGTGCTAATCCGGATTTATTGGGTTTAGGATTTTAAATCCGTAGCTCAGATACTTTCGGATTGCAAATCCGAAAGAGCGAAGGCGTTTGCGTGTTTTAAATTCTTTCATTAGAACTTGATTATTAATGGTTATTGTATTATCTTTGCAACAGTATTAATCGATTTCACGCAAGTGGGCGATATTAAATACCCGACCCTACTAACAGGATTCACGCAAGTGCCCTGTGGTCGGGTTTTTTTATTTAAATAACAATGCCTGATCATAAAAATAAGTTTTATCAGTAGTCTCTCTAACCATTATTTTTACTTTGTATTCAGTTTTTCTGTAACTAAAGATATTAGTGAAAATATAATACCCCAAAATATTATCTCTTTTTCTTTTGTCTTTTTCAAAACCAACATATTTTGAGGTTTCCAGGAAATATTTCAAATGCTTAACCGACATTATCATTGCTTCATTTTTTTCGATTAATTCAAGTTTTTTGAAACTCTTGCCTTTTAAAGTATGTTTAATACCGTGCATATTTATTAAAATCTCAATTTTTGAATCAATATTCAAAACGGTTTGCCCTACCAACTCAATCTTTGCCCAAATGAACACTTCATTTCGTAGTTGTATTAATTTATTAACCTTCTGCATCTTTTAGTATTTTAAGAATAAAATAAGCTAAAAGACAAGCTTTTGGTACGATTAAAACAAGACAAAACGTAATTTTTCAATTCCACTTACTTATCTTTTAGCTTTGCAAAGATATAAAAAAGGCCTCAAGTCAAAAAGTAATTGGAGAAATTAATTTTCATTTTAATCATGTATTCTTAATATTCCGGACAATGAAAGCTCAAATATTTTATTAAAATTTTTCATACTTTTTTCGTATTAAATATCTTCAATCTCTGTGCTAATCCGGATTTATTGGGTTTAGGATTTTAAATCCGTAGCTCAGATACTTTCGGATTGCAAATCCGAAAGAGCGAAGGGTAAAATTTTCGAGTTTTTGCATTTGTTGTATTTTTTACATTATTGCTTTCCCAAATCCATAAATTTTTCTTTTTTTAATCACTGACGTTCCCGTTTAATTTTGTTTCCCGATCTAACTCAGTTGCTTCGGGTACCCATACCAAATCCTCCAGTTCTTCATATTTTATCCATTCCCGGACACATCTCATTTTCTCGTCATAAATCTCCTTTTTTATTGACCAGTAGAGAGAAAAATCATCATCGCCAAATTCCCAAAAATCATAAATAATATTGTCTTTGCCCAGGAGATCTTCCATTGTTTGAACAAGGGTGGGCATAAAAGCATTTTTATCTCCTATCATATCAATGGCAAACGCTTTCAATTCTTCAATACTCATTCCCTTTTTATGCATCAAAAATTTATCTCCGGGATAAAAATATTTTTTGATTTCATTTTTAAAATAAAATCCCTGATAAATAAAATCGTCA
>CAZRAW010000247.1:0-2450 GCA_964598065.1 uncultured Lentimicrobiaceae bacterium | reverse complement strand
TTTTTCCAGGCATGGCTGTGCACCGTAGCTGTTTTGGTGATGACGCCGTCCAGATCAAAGACTACTGCGTCAAAAGCGTATGTTGGCATATTTTATGGTTTTTCTTGTTAATGTTTTGCAAAAGTGGGAATATTTTCCATGGTAACGAAGAAAGAACCGGCTTTGTGCCGAGCAATTTTGTTTGACAGCCTGTTTTTGTACAGAGAATGCCCAATGCAAACGTGTGAAAACTTTTTTCCGTGCGGGAGACAGGGTCAATTCCATGCCGGACCGTGAACATTTTTATGCATCCGAAAGCATCGGAAAAGTTTTTGTAATTGGATTATGGCACAAGCTATTTGGTTGAATGGGGGAAATCTCGGCTCAGACAGGATAAATTAGATTTTACGCTTTGCTTTCCACCGTTGTACATTCATGCAATTCGCTCTTCTCTTGTAAGAATAGGGCGGGTTAACATTCTCCTCAATAATTTGCGATAGAATTAGCGCAGTCTGATCTGGATAATACACGTTAATGTTTTGATCTGCCGTAAGCCAATGTCTGATAGCCGGCTTCTCTTTAAGCTTCAGGGTTTTTATTACGGTTACGCCCATTTGCTGTAAAGCAGCAGCGTTACATTGTTGCTCGTACTGATTTTTCATGGGTACCACGAGGAGCTTTTTTTTCAAGAAAAGCGCTTCGGCAGGAGTTTCAAATCCTGCACCACAAAGGACGCCGGTGGCTGATGCCATGCTTTGTAAAAACTTTTCCGGTGAAACCGGAAAAACCTTTAATTTTTCATAAGAATATGTCCGGTTTGCAAATGGGGAAAATACCTGCCAGTAAATATCTTTGAAGCCGGATAAAAAAGGAATAAGATAATTGTCGTGATATGAAGGTAAATAGACGGTGTAATGGTTTTTTACGGTAGGTTTGATTTTTCTAACGGTTTCCCTTATCACCGGCGTAAAAATATTTTGTCCATAAGCCTTAAAGTGGAAACCGTAAGCCTGTTTCGCAGGTGCATAATTTTTTAGAATTTGTTTCCCAAAAGGATCATTTACTTTGGGTTGAGGGGCTTTTTCATGCAAAACGGCGCTTTGATGACTAAGAGCTACGACCGGCATGTTACGCAAACGACCTGCCCAGGCAATGGTCGGCTCAAAGTCCTGAATGATAAGATCATATTTTTCGAGTCGGAGTTCGCGGATATCATTCAGGAATTGTAATGATTTGGTTTGCTGATAAGTACGGAGATAATCAATCCCTCCTTTTTTGCTAAAAACAAAACCTAACCCCCTAAAACGATAATTCACGGAAAAAGGAACCGGTAGTGAATTTTGAGTACCACTGATGAGTACATCCACTTCTGCCTTTTTTTGCAAGACGGGAATAACTTCCCGGGCACGCATAATATGTCCGTTTCCCGTACCTTGAATACCATATAATATTTTCATGGGCTTGTCGCTAACGTCTAAAAGGTGATAATTTCTTTCTTTAAAGAAGCGAAAATCTCCTGATAGGATGGGAATACCGTCATTTCTGTAGAGACCTCATGCATGCCAGGATTGTCTTTATAATGATAAATATTCCAGTCTTTTCCATTGAATTCCAAAGCTGTCAGGTTTTCAATCCAGTCGCCAGAATTTAAATAGGTTATTTCGCCATTTTCCGTGCTCATTTTACTTATCTCGGGCTTGTGTATATGCCCGCAAATGACATAGTCAAAACCGTTTTTTGCTCCGGTTTCAGCTACAATATTTTCAAACTTGTTGATGTATTTTACAGCCGATTTTACCTTATCTTTTACTTTGGCCGAAAACGAAATGTGGCCTTTTCCCAGCCATTTGCTGACCATGTTGGCAAAACTGTTGATGTAAATCAAGATATCATAACCGATTGCTCCCATACGGGTGAGCCATTTGGAATGCTCCATCATGATATCAAACACATCCCCATGAAAAATCCAGGCTTTTTGTCCGTTACTCAATGTCCACACCAGTTTGTTTACAATGGCAAAAGTGTCGGTTTTAAAACCGGTATAACGCCTAATCATCTCATCGTGATTTCCTGTAATATAAAAAACGTGTGTTCCCGCTGAAAGTAGGGAGATAATCTCTTTGATAACAGTCGTATGCGACCGGCTCCACAATCGCTTGTTAAACTGCCATATATCAATTATGTCTCCGTTGAGAATAAGTGTTTTCGGATGAATACTCCTGAGATATTGTATTAACTCTTTGCTTCGGCAGCCGTAAGTGCCCAAGTGTATATCCGATAAAATGACCACTTCGAGTGTTCTCCTATTGTTCATCTAATCCCAATTAAATAGTTCATAATTCTTTAAACCAAATGACAGGGCAAGAATAAACCTTAACGATTAACTGAACGTTAGCAAGCTGTTAACTTTGTGTTATTTATAATTACGAAGTCGTTTTTAATCTGATCAATTTGTGAATTAATCAGGTTAA
>CAZRAW010000246.1:0-2514 GCA_964598065.1 uncultured Lentimicrobiaceae bacterium | reverse complement strand
GTCCGGCGTTCGGATGGGAAATGATAAATTAAAAGAAGTTCAATGAAAAAACAAAGCGTATCCGTCTAACAGAAATGTAAGTAGTATCTTTATGGAACTGTTTGCTTTTTGACCGATGAAATTTTCACCGGCGAGTAGATATTAATCTATTATTAAAATGATTATTACAAAACCTGATATAAGAGAGGAGCTGAAAAAGCGGGTGCTGGTGCTCGATGGAGCCATGGGCACCATGATTCAGCGATATCATCTCGAAGAAAAAGATTTTCGCGGCGAACAATTTAAAAGTGTAAAACAATTACTCAAAGGTAATAACGATTTACTGAACATCACGCAGCCGCAGATTATTAGCGAAATACACGAGCAATATCTCGAAGCGGGTGCCGACATCATCGAAACCAACACTTTTAACGGCACACGTATTTCTCAAAGCGATTACGGGCTGGAGGATTTTGTTTATAAGATGAATCTGAATGCAGCAAAACTGGCGCGAGCCGCTGCGGATAAGTTTACAAAAATAACGCCCGAAAAGCCGCGGTTTGTGGCCGGAGCCATGGGGCCAACCAACAAAACCGCCTCCATGTCGCCCAAAGTAAATGACCCCGGCTACCGTAATGTAAGTTTCGATGGACTGATGGAAGATTACTACAAGCAGGCATCGGCATTACTCGGAGGCGGAGCGGATGTCCTGCTTGTGGAAACCATCTTCGACACGCTTAATGCCAAAGCAGCACTCTTTGCTATTGAAAAAATCATGGAAGAAAAAGGAGAGAAAATCCCCGTGATGGTTTCCGGAACTATCACCGATGCCAGCGGACGAACACTTTCGGGACAAACGCTGGAAGCCTTCTTTACCTCCGTAAAACATATCGACCTGCTCAGCGTCGGGCTTAACTGCTCCATGGGCGCCGAGCAGATAAGACCCTATCTCGCCGAGCTTTCACGTATTGCGCCTTTTCCGGTAAGTGTCTATCCCAACGCAGGCCTGCCCAACCAGTTTGGCGAGTATGATGAAAGTCCGCACAAATTGGCCGGCCACATCAAAGATTTTCTTGACAACCGTTATGCCAACATTGTAGGTGGTTGCTGCGGAACAACACCCGAACATATTCGCGAAATGGTTCGTTTGGCGGAAAAAGCAGAAAAGCGTCAGGTTCCTCCCAAAAAACATGTAACCGAATTGAGCGGGCTGGAGCCTGTAGTAATCGAAAAAGACAAGAACTTTGTGAACATTGGTGAACGCACCAACGTCAGCGGTTCGCGACGTTTTGCCCGCCTCATTCGCGAAGGAAAATACGAAGAAGCACTTTCCGTTGCCCGCGACCAGGTGGAAAACGGTGCGCAAATTCTGGATGTGAGTATGGATGACGGCATGCTTGATGCCAAAAAAGAGATGGTCCGTTTTCTGAATATGCTGGCCTCCGAGCCGGAGATTTCCCGCCTGCCAATTATGGTTGATTCCTCCAAATGGGAAGTACTTGAAGCCGGATTAAAATGTATTCAGGGAAAGGGAATTGTCAATTCCATTAGCCTGAAAAACGGCGAAAAGGAGTTCCTTGATCATGCCCGGAAAATAAGAGATTACGGTGCTGCGGCAGTAGTCATGGCTTTTGACGAAAGCGGTCAGGCCTCTACCTATGAGAGGCGTATCGCAGTTTGCCAACGTGCTTATGACCTGCTGACGCAAAAGGTAAATTTTCCTCCCGAAGATATTATTTTCGATCCCAACATTCTCGCTATAGGCACCGGGATGGCCGAACACAACCAATATGCGGTAGATTTTATAAATGCTACAAAATGGATTAAAGAAAATCTGCCCTATACCAAGGTGAGCGGAGGTGTCAGCAATCTTTCTTTTGCCTTCCGGGGGAATAATTCTGTACGCGAAGCCCTCAACTCGGTGTTTTTGTATCATGCCATTAAGGCCGGAATGGATATGGGTATTGTGAACCCCGGCATGTTGCAGATTTATGATGAAATTCCTGCCGACCTGCGTACGCTGGCCGAAGATGTGGTACTCAACCGGCGGAAAGATGCTACGGAAAGACTGCTGGTGTATGCTGATAAAGTTAAAAACCAATCTCTTAAAAAAGAGGTGAAAGCCGATGCCTGGCGGAAAGAACCGGTCAACAAACGCCTTGAACATGCTCTGATAAAAGGAATTACCGATTTCATTGAAGAGGATGTGGAAGAGGCTCGTAAACAGTTCCCCAGAGCACTGAATGTAATTGAACAACCGCTTATGGCCGGAATGAATATCGTGGGAGACCTTTTTGGTGAAGGAAAAATGTTTTTGCCACAGGTGGTGAAGAGTGCCAGGGTAATGAAAAAGGCAGTCTCTTTTCTTTTACCTTACATCGAAGCGGAGAGACAAGAAGGGGAAGCTTCCTCTGCCGGAAAGGTAGTACTGGCCACCGTAAAGGGCGATGTTCACGACATCGGAAAAAATATTGTCGGTGTGGTGCTTTCGTGTAACAATTACGAGGTGATTGACCTCGGCGTGATGGTTCCGGC
>CAZRAW010000245.1:0-2534 GCA_964598065.1 uncultured Lentimicrobiaceae bacterium | reverse complement strand
AATATTTTATTTATTTTTAGCGTTATGAATAATGAAAATAAACTTGTAATAAAAATATCAAATCTGTACGCTCGAAGAATTGCCTCTTGCCGAAATTGATGAGCGGTGAGGTGCGGGTGAAACACAACGAAAAATAAAAATATAATTTTCATTAACCTAACAGGTAAATAATTTTCATATCTTTGCAAATGAAATTGGCCTTTAAAACCAGAAAATTAGAAAAGTCGCTTACTGATGACATAAAAATGGTAAAGACTTATGGTGTGTTAGCAAAGAAAATAAATCAAAGAATTATAGAACTAAAAGTAGCAGAACATTTGGGCGTACTATCTACTTTGCCGGCACTAAGATTACATCCCCACAAAGGGAAAAATAAAGGGTTATGGTCTGTTGATATATATCAAAATTGGAGAATTCTGTTTGAATTGGATCACAACCCCATACCGAAAAAAGATGATGGAAGCGTAGCAATCATGGAAATTACAAATATTAAGATCATCTCAATAGAAGATCCACACTAAATAACAATGACTAAGATGGATACTTTAGAAGCAAAAAAGCAATTACTTTCCTGTCCGGGAGATACAATACAGGAAACCATAGACAATATTGGAATGTCACAAGCTGAATTAGCAGAACGGTTAGGCAGGTCAGTTCCTAAACTTAACGAATTAATTAAAGGGAAAGCACCAATTACTCAGGAAACAGCAACAAGATTAGAATATGTTTTAGGAATCCCTGCTAATTTTTGGTTAAATCTGGAACATGAATATCAAAATGAACTGCACCTGATAAAGAAATTGGAATATTTAAAAGAATTAACAACATGGATTAAATCGTTCCCCATCCATATTATGAAAGAATGGGGCATATTGCCCAATACAAGAGATAAAGCAATTATAGGAGAAAGTTTACTCAAATTTTTCAGGGTGGCCTCACCTAAAGAATGGTCAAATATATATAAAGATAATTCTTTAGCCTTCAAAATTGCTCTCAAACCTACCGCAGAACCTGAAGCCATTTCTGTTTGGTTACGCATAGGGGAGATACAAGCTGAGAAGATGAATATAGTTTCGTTTGATAAGAAGAAAATAAGGGCAAGCCTGCCAGATATTAAAACGATATGCTACCGTGCATCGGAGGACTGGTTACAACAAATACAAAATATATTTGCCGATAGTGGGGTGGCATTGGTTTATACTCCAAGCATTTCAAAAGCCCCAATTTATGGAGCTTCGAGATGGATTAAAAACAACACTATTCCCTTGATTCAAATTACTGACAGACACAAAGATTACAACTCTTTCTGGTTTACTTTGTATCATGAGTTAGGCCATATTTTATACCATGGTAAAAAGGATATTTTTATTGAAGGATTAGAAGAAATTGAACAAGACAACGAAAAAGAACAAGAAGCCGATAATTTTGCTATTCGTATGCTGATAACAGAAAAGGAAAAAGTAGAAATATTTAAATATCCAAGCTATAATATGCTAATTATTTCAGCTTTAAGTAAAAGATTCAGTATCCATGAAAGTATTCTTGTTTCACAATTACAGCGAAAAGGATTAATACCATACAATAATGTTTTATTAAACCGAATGAAGAAAAAGGTGGTTTTTAATAAATTTACACTTTCCTAATGACTAAAATCACTGAATCCGACATAGAACAACTCACCATTGAGTTACTGGAAAAGCAAGGCTGCCAATACCTCTATGGCCCCGATATTGCCCCGGATGGTACCCATCCCGAACGTAACACGTATGAAGATGTGCTGCTGACCGACAGATTGGAAAATGCTGTACGAGCCATTAATCCCACTGTTCCGTTTGATGCCCAACAGGAAGCCCTGAAAGAAATCCGGCGTATCCATTCCCCGGATTTGCTGACAAACAACGAAACCTTTCACCGGATGCTTACCGAAGGCATCAATGTTTCCTATCAAAAAGAGGGACACCAAAGAGGCGATTTGGTCTGGCTGATTGATTTTGAGCATCCTGAAAACAACGAGTTTATTGTCGCCAACCAGTTTACGGTGATTGAAAACGGGAATAACAAGCGTCCCGATGTCATCTTGTTTGTCAATGGCATTCCTCTCGTGGTTATCGAATTAAAAAATCCGGCAGATGAAAATGCCACCATCAAATCAGCCTATAAACAACTACAAACCTACAAACAAGCCATCCCCTCTCTGTTTACATACAATGGTTTTCTGATTATTTCCGACGGACTGGAAGCTAAAACCGGTACGCTGTCTTCCGGGATGACCCGTTTTATGGCTTGGAAATCGGCAGATGGCAGAACCGAAGCATCCCATTTGGTAAGCCCGTTGGAAACACTGATAAACGGCATGCTCAACAAAACAACGTTGCTCGATTTAATCCGTCATTTTATCGTTTTTGAAAAAACCAAAAAAGCAGATGCCAAAACCGGCATAACAACCATTTCAACAGTAAAAAAACTGGCGGCTTACCATCAATACTATGCTGTGAACAGGGCTATCGAATCCACTTTGAGGGCGAGCGGTTATA
>CAZRAW010000244.1:0-2543 GCA_964598065.1 uncultured Lentimicrobiaceae bacterium | reverse complement strand
GCAAACCTGTGGCTATTATTGTTTATCCGCCTTTGGCGGAAAGCTGAGAATTGCCAATAAATAACGATTAGTAACACTTAAGTTTCGAACAAATATTTTGCGTAACACACCAAAATAATATTTAGCCAAAATACCTATCTTTGTAGAAATCCAAAACCGGGGAACCATGAACCAAAGCAAAAGAAAACTCGTCAGGCAGTTGGAACTATTGCAACAGCAAGTCGAAAAACTCCGGCAGACATACCTTGCACAGGGCAGGACAAAAACTGTAGGACTTTCTCCTAAAAAAGATATTCAAGAGCCTGTCGCTACTGCTCCAGAGAATGAAAAGCAGATGGAGAAAAACCAAAAACTTCTGGAACTAATCATCCGCACAGGTAAAGAAAATGATCTTTACAAAGCAGTCAGTAAAAAGCTGAAAACGCTTATAAAATCGGGGAAAACATCTTTTGCGCCATCCGATTTGCAGGAGATTCAGCAGGCCATGGAACAAATCCGGGGGAAAGCCGATAACTGGGAAATCTTCAAACAGAAATTTTCAGCTATACACAAAGATTTTTTCGAAAAGCTCAAGGCTGCCCATCCCGATTTAACCAAAACGGAGCTAAAGTTCTGTACTTACCTGCGTATCCACATGAGCTCGCAGCAGATTGCTTCGGTTTTAAATATCTCCATGGAAGCCATCCGGAAAAACCGTTACCGCATCCGGAAAAAGTTCGGACTGCAGACCTCCGATTCGCTGGAAGAGTATATCAACCGGTTTTAACCAGCCCACACGAAAACTGCAAACTTTATACATGACCTGTTGTTCCATCAATCCTGACAGACACCTGAATGATAAAAGTAAAGGTAACCTGCTGTTGTCTATTCTTTTGTTATTGTACTTTTGATGTAGATATGGGACAGTTGTGCAACATTGCAGATGCCACAAAATAAAATCAGGTAAGCAATTAAGAAAAGATAAAAAATGGAAAATGACATTGTAAAGCATTCTCTCTTGAAATCAATAGTACTACATCTCCTTCCGGGACTACTTGGTGGTATCTTTTATTTCGCAATAGTTCCTTTTGTAAAAGAACAAGGATTTCCATCGGTAATGGCTATATCGTTAGCAGGTATATTTGTATTAATTCCTTTTGAATTGGGTTTTCTACTATACCAAAAACGGTTGACAGGAAAAAATTTATTTAATGGTGTAATACAATACTGCCAACGTATTCCGACCTGGCAGTACTTTGTTTGGGTTCCTGTTGTATTTCTTATAACGGGTTTGCTATTCACCATATTTAACTTTACATCAAAGTTTATTATGACTCTTTTTAATTGGATGCCATCAGATATGATTCTTAATATGGGGCTGAGTAATGAGTACTCAAAAACAATATTGATAATAACTTATGGAGTGCTATTATTATTTATCGTTCTTATTTTGCCGGCCATAGAAGAGTTGTATTTTCGTGGATATCTTCTTCCCCGTATGCCTCCGAACTTAAAAGGGTGGACTCCGATAATTCATAGTGTACTATTTGCTTTATATCATACTTGGACACCATGGATGTTTATCGTCAGAACAATAGGGGTATTACCTTTAATATACATGGTTAAACATAAGAAAAATATATATTTGGGAATAATCGTTCATTGTTTATTGAATTCTGTTGATTTTGTAATCGGAGTTAATTTTATTCTCCATTAATTACAGACAGATAGTTTCTCAATAAAAGTGCTATACAGGAAGCTAAACAACAATTGTACAACAAAGTATCGTATTAGGCGAAGCTGTAATCCCGCCAAGTAGTCGGGACAAGTTATGTGCTGAACGTTGAACTAAAATGGGAAAGGTGATATACAACTATCTGCCTTCTACAAATTGATAGAATTTGGATTAGGCAAGTCGTTGAGTATCAGCATCGGATAAATAAATACAAGCCACAACAATGCACATTTATGGCGGGTAAAGTGCTAAATATGAAGACAGTGCAAATATTAAAAAATAATGGTAAATTGGAGGTAAAGTAATTGATGTTTTCACCCCACCAAAAGAAAATTATATCTAAAACAAAAAACTATGCCAATTATTGATTTAAAAACGACAGTGAAAAAAGAACCGGTACCTGGTTATAAAGCCAGATTTGTTCATTCCGACAATGTAACCCTTGCCTTTTGGGAAATCAAAGCAGGGAGCAATCTTCCTGCTCATTCACACGTTCATGAGCAAATAGCGCAAATAACCGAAGGAGAATTTGAACCAACCATTGCGAAAAACACTTTTGTACTAAAACCGGGAAAAGTTGCTATCATCCCTTCAAATGTCGAGCATTCGGGCAAAGCGATTACCGACTGCAAAATCATTGACACATTTTATCCTTTAAGAGAGGACTACATGTAAATACGGTTTAGGATTACCCGTGTAACCGATTTAGATATTGCCGTATTTTCCCGGATATAAAACGTAAACCTTGTACATTTTCTTGAAACAAAAAAGGCCATTGAATCTTTCCAACAGCCTTTTCCTTATGTGTCTGTCCATAAAGTCAAGAGTC
>CAZRAW010000243.1:0-2569 GCA_964598065.1 uncultured Lentimicrobiaceae bacterium | reverse complement strand
GCAAAAATAAACATTTGACAAATGGAAAAACACAAGATGGGAAAACCGGTGAAACTGGGCAGGGCTATGTGTGGTGTAGGATTTTATTACACCTAACTTTTAATTTGCTTGAAGCTGAGATTGTAACAGGTTCAAAAATTGTTGTTCCAAAATTTGTATTTAAGGAATTGATAAATGAATATAATAATGCCAATCTGTCTTTTCCAAGAAGTCTTGTATAGCAAATATTAAATGTACTTGCTTAATACCAAATCTACACTTTTTTTACCCTTACCAAATTTATTCTCCCATTCTTTTATTAGAAGTTGTTTCTTTTCTTCAAGCTCTTGTGAAAATCTATAATGTGAATTTTTAGTAATTTCATCAATTAAATCAAGCAATTTCATACAATAGCCTTTTTCGTCTGCAATAAAGTCCCACAACTCTTTTCCTATTTTTGTTGATTTTGGATAATCAATCAAAGTTGATTGAATTTGTGTGCTAATTTGTTCACGAGTTCCATAAGTCATTCCTAAAATAGGTATATTTTGAACTTTATCTTTAATATTTATTATATGAGTATTTAATTGTCTTATTTGCTCTATACTCATTGTGTTAGGGCTTGATTTAATTTGTAATTGAAAAGTTTTGTTTTCTCTTTTAACTCTCATATCAAAACCGGCTAAATCTGTTTTCTCTGCGCCACTACATAATAATAGACCTTCAATTGTAAAACCCCAAGACGTTACAACAGAGCGAGTTATTTTTTGATAGAAATAAAAAGAAACAACTTCTTTGTGGTCATCAAAACCAAAAGCCTTTACAAGGAAAGGATTAATTAGTAATTTTTCTAGTGATGTATTTTTTAGTTCATTAATACTATTTTTCACAAAATCTTTAATTAAAACAGAAATCCAAATATTATTTATTTCTATTTTAGGATTTATAATGTAATCGTAAATTTTTTCTTTAATTTCAGTTATTTGATTGTCTGTTATAAACCTTCTGCCTTTTGAAGACACAAAATTAGATAATTGATTAGTGTTTTCATAGAAATTCAAGATATCTTCCATATAACCAGCGACTCTATCTGCGGTCTTACTTCCAATTCCATCAACCTTTTCACAAATATATTTTATTAATCCTTCTTGTGTGTACTCCATTTATTTTCCTTATTTAAAGTTTTATAGTCTGATTTTGGTTCAAAAAGTACAAATTCTTTTTCATATATTTTTGCTTTTATCATTTCTACATATTCAGGAACAATATCTATTCCTATTGAGTTTCTTTTCATTCTTCTTGCAACTTCAAGGGTAGTACCTGAACCGACAAAGGGATCTAAAATCCAATCGTGTTCTTTCGTGAAAAGTTTTATAAACCATTCAGGTAAGGAACTTGGAAATGTAGCACTATGTTGTTTGTTGTTGCATTCTGTTGCGAGATATAAAACATTTGTAGGATATACCGTTTCTCGTCCTACCCAATTCGACACATTTTTTCCAAAACCACTACCGTTTTTTGCATTATCTCTCTCTCTATCAACATTACTTAGATTATTCAATCTTTTTTTTACCCAATTACCAACAGGAATTTTTACTGCATCTTGATACATATCAAATTTTTTTTCTTTGTTAAATTGCAATAAACGTTCCCAACTGTCTCTAAATCTATTCGGCCATTTTCCGGGATATGAATTTTTTTTATGCCAAATAAATTCTTCTGTCCAAAACCAACCTTGTTCGCGTAAAGCTAAAATTAACTCAATGACATAAGTACTACGTTCTCCGTTTTCTGCTTTTTCTTTAATATTTAAAATAAAAGTTCCTGTTGGTTTTAGAACTCTGAGAAGTTCCTTGCTTATAGGCAGAAACCAATCAACATATTTTTCAGGTTTAATTCCGCCATAAGTCTGTTTCCGTCTATCAGCATAAGGTGGTGATGTAACAATCAAATCAATTGAATAATCATCTAATTGTTTTAATATTTCTTTGCTATCACCTTGGAATATTTTTGTTTCAATCGTTTTCATTGACTTCCTGTATTTCAAAAACTTCATTGATTTTGCAGTCTATATCCTCAATTTTAAATTTATAATTTTCTCTTTCTTGTTCAGTAGATAAATCAATGATATCGCTTGTGTATATTTGAGAAAATTCTTTCGCAAAGTTAGAATTCTCTACTTTAATTTTTATTTTGTATGACTTTGTCAATAATACTTCAAATGTTTTCATCATGCTACATTCTTTACTTTTATTGTTTGTTCGAAAACAAAATCTATTTCACTTTTAACAGGTTTGAGATAGTATTTATCAAGGAAATTACTGGAATTATCTTGTTTTAAAACAAGATTGTATTTTTCTCGTAATCTTTCAAAGACTTTTGAAAACTCATTTTCTTTATCCGGTGTGTATTCCCATTCACTTGCTTCTTTTATTGTTAATAATTCTGTCATATTCATCTCTCTGTTTAATTAACAAAAATACAATCAATTTCCCTTGTTGCCAAATTATTTTTGTTTGCCCTAATTGCGCCCAACATCCAAATAAACAATAACTTTCAACACTGAAGATATTGGTTATCTTACACTTGA
>CAZRAW010000242.1:0-2576 GCA_964598065.1 uncultured Lentimicrobiaceae bacterium | reverse complement strand
TACTTATTCATAGCAGAAATACAAAACTCCCGGGAAGCGCTGAACTTTCCCGGGAGTTTTTCTAAAACCTACAACAGGAGCCGTAAGCAATGCACCTTATTGTTTATGGTTCTTTGCTTTCATTGCGACGATGAAATCATAGGCATAAAACAATGTGCCGGCAAAGAAAACGAAACCGGTTACAAACCAAACGGCAAACCATCCGATTTCGTGTACCTGTGCTGCTATGTAACCCTGTCCGGCGACTCTGGAAATAGAAATCTGCATAAGTCCAAGCACTTCCATTGCCAGTACCATCATTATCATCCCAATGTTCATAAGCCAGAAAGCCCATGCCCATTTGTGTTTGTCGGTAACAGAACTTTTAAAGGTATCTTCACCCTTTAGACGTTCAATACTATAGTAAATGAAAGCAATAAAAATAGCTGCAAACGCTGCGAAAAATGCCATGTGACCATGTGCTGCCGTTACCTCGGTTCCATGCATCCAATAATTGACTGAAAACCATGTAATACTTCCGCCTAAAATAGTTAATCCGAAAAAAGATCCTATTGTCCCTCCAATTAACCAATATAGTGTTGGTAAATTTTTAACCTTTTCCTTCGTTTTTCTCGCAAATATTAATCCGTCAATCATCATAGCTACAGGTGGAACGGCTTCAAACACGCTGAATATGCTACCAACCCAAGTCCAGTAATGCGGTGTACCGATCCAGAAGTAGTGATGTCCCATTCCCAATATTCCGCTGGCAAGGATGAGGAAAAACTCAATGTAAAACCAACGGTACATCCTCTCTTTGGGTACCTTGAACAGCTTGATGATTAAGTAGCCGATAAACAGTGTTTCATACATTTCCCAGGTTGCTTCCACCCAATAATGAATGACCCACCAACGCAGGTAATCCTGAACAACAAAATTCCTAAAATACGGCATTCCCGGCAAGTACATCAATATTGTAGCTATTGTAGTTACAAGAAGAAGAATGTTTATAACGCTCTTCTTTGGTGCCTTATACAGTGTCTTAATGATATTATAAAGCCATAAAAGCGCTGCCACGACAATCATCCAGTCGAAAACGGGAGCTGCCTCAACATATTCCAATCCCTGTCCGTCGTAATAATGGAAGAAATAGCTGATAATAGCGCCAACACCAGCTGCGCAAAACACAATGAGTTGTATCATGGCAATCTTCGTACTGAAAAGTTCCCTGCCCGCCTCTTCAATAAGTATAAAATAAGTTGCACCCATTATTGCCAGAAACATCCAGAATATAAGCAAATTAATGTGGATACTTCGTGAGACATTAAACGGCATCCAGTTTAATGCAAAACCGGGCCATATATATTGAGAAACAGTAAGCAAGCCAAAAACGATTTGCAAAAAGAATAAGAGTACGGAAGCCGCAAAATAGTAATAAGCCACTTTTTGTGAACGAAATGTAAGTGTTCCCATTATTTTTCCTCCTTTAAATTATTTATAAATGTTGCGAGAGATTTCAATTGATCTGCCGTTAACTGATTCTTAAAAGCAGGCATAAGCATCCGTTTTCCCTCATATCCTTTTGCGACTTCACTGTCAGGAACAGAGGCAGGATTTCCAATTTGTTTAACCAGCCAATCGACCCCTCTGTTCCTTGCCGATTCATTTGACAAGTTGGGACCAATTACACCTGCGGTATTTAATCCTTGTGTCTGAATTGTGTGGCAAGCACCACAGTTCAGTTTTTTTATCAGCGAAATGGGAGAGGTTGTCCCTTCCTGTACCGGTTTCGTTTTACCTTTTGACGAAAGAACTTTCGATCCTGGTGGCCAACCATTTGTATCCAGTTCACCAATCCAGGTGAGAAATGCAATAAGATCATTAATATTCTGATTTGTTAAATGTAAATTGGGCATGACGCGTTTGTACTTTCCAGGCCACAATTCCCGGGTCATTTTGGGTGGGTTTTTGAGTACCGCACGAACAAACCCCGGCCCTCTTCTCGAGATGACCTTGGTAAGATCGGTTGCATAATAGGCTCCATCGCCTAATATAGTATGGCAATCCATACAGTTGTTGTCGTGAAAGAGCCGATTGCCTGCTGCCACAGCATCGGTTACTTTTGGTTCTTTCCGGACAACATAAAAATAAGACTGAACGGTAAGGGCAAGAAAAACGGCTATCATCACAACAGATGTCCAGATAAGCCATCCTTTCGCACGTTTAGCGTTCTTGGGTAATTCCATTTTTACCTCCTTTTTTAAAAAATTAACAGTTAAACATTTATTTACAAAAAACCTCTCAATAGAGGATTTAAATAATTAGGTACAATATTACAACATTATTTGGTTTTTTGTTATTGCTGTTGATAAATAATTCACAAAACTTCTATAACAAGAGGTACCTGGCTGTATTACATGCTGTTATACGGTAAAAATAAATTTACATTACTACTAATATTTTAAAAAAGCATTTTATCCCACCGGCGTACGAATGTACCTTGAGCTACGGCATTAAAAAAAACCTCACAAAGAATGTAAGACTCTCTCTTTTGTCTCCCCGGTAGGGCTCGAACCTACGACCCTCCCGACTGAAAA
>CAZRAW010000241.1:0-2601 GCA_964598065.1 uncultured Lentimicrobiaceae bacterium | reverse complement strand
GCCATGATGTTTACGCAAAGATTTGAACAACCTGCAATTGTTCTGGAAAGTATTTTGGGAAATAAACATAAAAGGGTGCTTTAAGCTACATTATTCATGTGAAAAAGATGTCAGCAGGATGAATATAGCCTCGTGAAATTTTGCGAGGCTTTTTTTAATGGTAAATGTAAAAGTGGATTATTTCTCAGAAATATCTCGCAATTATTTCACGAAGTCGTTTTATCCTATCGCCAGCCCGCCAAGCGAGGTTTCTCTGTAAAGACTGGACATGTCCTTTCCCGTTTGCTTCATCACCTTGGTAACCCTGTCAAAACTAATAAAGTGGTGACCATCTGATAACAGAGAATACTGTGCAGCATCAAAGGCTCTGACAGCAGCATGAACATTGCGTTCGATACAGGGAATCTGAACCAGGCCATTGACCGGATCGCATGTCAAACCCAAATGATGTTCAAGACCTATTTCAGCTGCATATTCTATCTGTGCCGGAGTACCTCCTCCTAACTGTGTTGCTGCCGCCGCTGCCATGGCACAGGCAGTTCCAACCTCACCCTGACATCCTACCTCAGCGCCAGAGATTGAAGCATTGTGTTTTACAATATTTCCCACCAAGCCGGCTGTCGCCAAGGCTCGTAATATTTTATCGTCATCAATTTTGAAATGTTCCTGACTCATTTTCAAAACTGCCGGCAGGATACCGGCTGAACCGCAGGTTGGGGCAGTAACTACCTCTCCTCCGGAGGCATTCTCTTCTGCTACTGCAAGGGCATAAGCAAAAATTCTACCGGTAATTCGTGCATAATCTTTTAATCCTTTGGATTTAGCATAATAGGAAACTGCTTTGCGTTGCAATTTTAAACCTCCCAACAAAAGTCCTTCGTGATGAAGCCCATTTTCAATAGCTTTTTTCATTACTACCCAGACATTCGATAGATATTCTTTTATCGCTTCACCTTCCGCTTCATAAACTATTTCCCAGAAAGTTTTATCTGTTTTTTTGCAATAGACCAAGACATCCAGCATGTTTTTTTGCGGATAAATACAGATACCCTTTTTGTTTTTATTTTTCTCATCCACAATCTTGCCTCCTCCAACACTATAAACCAGCCATTTATCAGCGGATTCACTTTGGTCGGCTACTTCAAACGTCAAGGCATTGGGGTGAAAAGGTTTAAAGTCATCTTTTTCCCATACAAAACCCACTTTAGCAGGTATGAGTTCATTTATGATGGAAATGTCTGTTAAATGTGCTTTTCCGGTAAGGGCAAGACTTCCAAACAATGTGATTTTAAACGATTTTGCCAGCGGATGCCGGGCTTTATAAATTTTTGCCGCACGGACAGGCCCCATCGTATGGCTGCTCGACGGCCCTCTTCCGATTCTGTATACTTCTTTTATTGTTTCCATAATATTTTTACTTTTTAATGTTTCTCCTCATTGGGATTTTATCAATACGGAACAGAATTACAGACCCGCTAAGAATCAGTATAAAAGATATCGAAAAACCACACAAACCACTTGAAGGTTTAATATTGAAGGATACTTCAAAAAAACACAACGGACTATTGCGACAAAAGAAATTCAGTTTTATACTATAAACCCCTTACACCATTGTTATTCTTGTTCCGCCGTTATCAACTCCTAATTTTCCTGTTTCGGTTATGATAGCATCTTTCCCTGTATTTTCAACAAAATTAATGGCTGCTTTTACTTTAGGTAACATACTACCTTCGCCAAACTGTCCTTCGTTGAGGTATTGTTTTGCCTGTAAAATCGTCATTTTGTCGATAGCCATTTCCTGAGGGGTATTGAAATTGATAAAAACCTTTGGAATATCAGTGAGAATAAAGAATTTATCTGAACGAATGCCTATCGCCAGGCGGGAAGAAGCAAGGTCTTTATCAATAACGGCTTCAATACCCTGTAATTTGTTTTCTTCCACATAAAAACACGGAATTCCACCACCGCCTACGGCGATAACAATGTGTCCTTCCCTGGCAATTTTTTCAATGGATTTCTGATTAAAAATTACAAGCGGTTCCGGTGAAGCGACAACTTTCCGCCAACCCCTTCCTCTTGCATCTTCTTTAAAAACGGCTTCCTTTTTCTTCATCAGTTCTTCTACTTCTTCTTTTGTATAATAGGGGCCGATAGGTTTTGTGGGATTTTTAAAGGCCGGATCATTTTTATCTACCAATACTTGTGTAATCAGGGTGATGATGTCACGTTCTTTGTCTTCCTTCCTCAAAACATTTCGCAATTGCTGTTCCAAAACGTATCCAATAAAGCCTTGTGAATAAGCTCCACAAACATCCAGTGGCATTTCCGGAATACCATATACCTTATAACCTGCGGCATTCGCAAGTAAGATGTTACCTACCTGCGGGCCATTTCCATGGGTTAAAACCAAGTTATATTTTTTATTGATAAGTTCTAACAACTTTTCACTTGCTTCAAATACATTGGCTTCCTGTTCGTCGATTGTACCTTTCTGTCCTGCCCTTAACAAAGCATTTCCGCCAAAGGCTACTACGGCTAATTTTTTCATATGTTTATAATTTTGTTATATTCTGTTTATCAATGTTTTATGTTTTGTCATGA
>CAZRAW010000240.1:0-2603 GCA_964598065.1 uncultured Lentimicrobiaceae bacterium | reverse complement strand
CTCGGTATTGAAACCCTCGGTGGTGTGATGACCAAATTGATTGAAGCCAACACAACCATTCCGACCAAGAAATCAGAGACTTTTTCCACGGCAGCTGATAACCAACCTTCGGTGGAAATTCATGTGTTGCAGGGCGAACGGCCCATGGCTAATCAAAATAAAAGTATTGGCAGGTTCCATCTTGACGGAATTCCACCGGCTCCGCGTGGCATACCGCAAATCGAAGTTGTTTTTGATATCGACAGTAACGGTATTCTGAATGTGTCAGCCAAAGATAAGGCTACCGGCAAATCACAAAATATCCGTATCGAAGCTTCTTCCGGATTATCGGAGGAAGAAATTAAAAAGATGAAAGCGGAAGCAGAAGCCAATGCTGAAGACGACAAAAAAGCCAAGGAACGGATTGACAAGTTGAACGCTGCCGACGCGCTGGTTTTCCAGACGGAAAAACAACTAAAAGAATATGGTGACAAGTTGCCGGCTGATAAAAAATCAGAAATTGAAAGCGGCCTCGAAGCTTTACGCAATGCGCACAAGTCGCAGGATATTCCTGCCCTTGATGCCGCTATGGAAAAGCTGAACGCCGCCTGGCAAAAAGCCAGCGAGGACATGTATAAAAATACACAGGGTGCTGCTCCCGGTGGCCAAACTCCACCCAATGCCGGTGGCGATGCCGGTACCGGTAATGCCGGGGATGATGGCAACAGTGGCAACGGTGGCGACGATGAAGTTACTGATGTGGATTTTGAAGAAGTTAATGATAAGTAGTGCTTGCCAGAAAACGTCAATTTCTTCGTTACGCTTACTTTGAGTATTAGTCATTTACATTAGTAAACTCCTAATACTCAAAGTTTCGCAAGCCTCGAACTTGAAGTTTTCTGACTAAGCATATCATAAATTAGGTAGTTTTCTTGCTGACACTACTTACCTGCAAAAAGCTTCATCATTTTCTTCGGCGAATAATTATCCCGGTTTTTACTGTATTTTTATCGCCGAAAAAAGAAATAAGGATGAAACGAATTTTTTTACTTTGGATGGCTTTATTGAGTTGGGGGATAATGTTTTCCCAAAATAGTTATCGGATTGAAATAAATATTAAAGATTCACCCGACACTTCATTATTGCTGGCTTCATATTACGGTAATAAAATCAGGTTGGTGGATACGGCTTTTGCCAAAAAGCCCGGTGATTTTGTTTTTGAAGGGAAAAAAGCCTTGCCGGGCGGGGTTTACATAGTGGTAAGTCCGAAAAAGGTAAAGCTGTTCGAGTTTCTGATAAACAAAAACCAGCATTTCAACCTTCAGACCGATACGGCAAATATCTACTTGCATTTGAAAGCGCTCGGTTCCACGGAAAACAGTGTTTTTTTTAATTATTTACAGTATAGCGATAAGATTTACAAAGAGGTTTTGGCGTTGAGGAAAGAACTGAAACAAACCGAAAAAAATACCCCGGCTTACAAACATTTGCAGGAAAATATCGCTACCTTAAGAAAACAAAATATAACCAAACGCACGAAACTTATTCAGTCTCATCCGGGTACTTTTGTAGCTAAATTATTTGAAGCCATGGAGGAGGTACGGGTACCAAAAAATACCCATCCGGCCGATTCGCTTTATGCCTTTCACTATTTGCAAAAGCATTTCTGGGATCATTTCGATCTAAGCGATCCTCGCCTGTTGCGAAGTCCCATGTACGACCAAAAACTTAAAGCCTATTTTAAACAACTGGTTCCTTTTCAGCCCGATTCGGTTGACCGCGCTATTGATAAGGTGATTGCCATGGCACGGCCTTCGAAGGAGTGCGTCAGCTATCTCGTTTGGTATTTTACGGTAGAATACCAAAACCCGAAATACATGGGTTTTGACAAGGTTTTTGTACACATGGTGGATCAATACTTTTCCAAAGAGCCTATCGAAAATACTACCGCTTCTATAAAAAGGCTGCTGGAAGAGCGTGCGGCCAAAATCCGTCCGTTGCTTATCGGAAATCGTGCTCCTGAATTGATTTTACAGGATACCGCCGGGAAATTCGTGTCGTTTTATAGTATTCGCAAGAAGCTTACACTGCTGTTTTTCTGGGATTACAAATGCCATATTTGTAAACGACAGCTGGCTGAATTAGTCCCTATGTATCCCGAGCTGGCAAAAAGGTATGATTTGGCCGTTTATGCGATTAACATAAATCCTGATTTGGATAACTGGAAGGCAGCAGTGCGAAATCGCCATTTACCATGGATAAATGTGAATGGCACACGCAGTGTTAAAGGAGATTTCACCAAACTTTATGATATTCATGGTACGCCGCAGCTCTTTTTGCTAAATCAAAATAAGGAGATTATTGCCAAGCAATTTTCTGTAGATCAGTTAAAAATGATACTTAGTGACTATATGAAACGATATTCGGGGAAATAGTTTGTTGTATTTTTCCTTTGACCTTAGGGCTTGTTAAGAAACAACTACTCCGTTTATACTCATTCTTTTGCCCGCTAACTTCGTTAAAAAGCCTCGCCGTAGCTTTGCTATGCCTGCATTTTTTGCCTCGTTATCGAACAAAATAACTTCGCCTAATTCGGAGAACTTATTTCGTAACAAACCCTTAGA
>CAZRAW010000239.1:0-2603 GCA_964598065.1 uncultured Lentimicrobiaceae bacterium | reverse complement strand
AGGATTATGTGACAGGGGTAGGTATTCAACCCATAGTGTCTCCGGAGCAATTTCTGGATAAAAAGATAACAGATGTAAAGCCATCCGAAATGGCAAAGGAACACATGAGGTTACTCCAAAAAGCTTTTGATACCGGAAACATACAAGTTTCCGATTATCAGTTGGAAGTAAATGGTGAAATAAGATATTTTGAAGCCAGAATTAGTCCTGTGGATAATAACAAAGCCGTGGTAGTAGTGCGCGATATTACCCAACGTGAAAATGACCGCAAAGCGCTTCTCGAAACCAATGAAAATCTGAAACTCTATCTCAAAGCCATGGATGATAGCCCTGCTTCAGTTGTTATTACGGATGCGCAGGCCAATATTCAATATGTAAACCATCAATTTACAAAAATTACCGGTTATCAGCCTGAAGAAGTTATTGGACAAAACCCCCGGATACTTAAATCGGGCTTCCAGGCTTCCTTTTTTTATAAAAACTTGTGGGAAACCATTTTGTCCGGAAAGACCTGGCGGGGTGAATTCCATAATAAAAGGAAAAACGGTGAACTCTTTTGGGAAGCAGCGAGCATCAACCCCATTTACAATCAGGAAAATGAGATTACTCATTTTGTAGCGATTAAAGAAGATATTACCCAAAGGAAAAAAGACATGCAGGTTTTGCGTGAGATGGCTTCCATAGTGGATTCCTCCAATGCCATTATTATCGGAAAAACTCTGGATGGCATCATCCGTGCCTGGAACAGGGGAGCCGAGCGTGTTTTTGGTTACAAGGCTGAGGAAGTTATCGGCCTTCCTGTAAATATTATTGTTCCTCATGCTTTGAAAAACGAGCTGAAAACGGTTACAGATAGAATTAAAGCCGGCGAACGGGTGGAAAACTTTGAAACACACCGTATTTGCAAAAACGGGAAAATGGTTGAAGTATCGCTTTCCCTTTCTGGAATTAAAGATGAAAAGGGAGTATTGACAGGTATCTCTGTTGTGGGTCAGGATATTACCCGCCAAAAGCAACTGGAACGGGAGTTAATCGCAGAAAAAGAGAGGGCGGAAGAAGCCTCCCGTACCAAAAGCTTATTCTTGGCTAACATGAGCCACGAAATTCGCACGCCCATGAATGCCATTCTGGGATTTGCTGAAATTTTATCTCAACGCATTAAAGATCCCATACAGCGTGAGTACCTCACGTCTATGCAAAGCAGCGGTAAAGCCCTGTTGAACCTGATTAATAATTTACTCGATTTTTCTAAAGCGGAATCGGGTAAGTTGGAGCTACACGAGCAAAGCACCGATGTTCGCTATCTTGTGCATGATATTGAAAGCATTTTCCGCTTGAAAGCACGGCAAAAACAACTCGATTTTAAGGTTAGCATTGACAAAAATGTTCCGCGTGATATGTTTTTGGATGAGTTGAAAATACGACAGGTGCTGTTGAATCTTACCGGTAATGCCATTAAGTTTACAGAGAAAGGATTTGTGAAAATTAGTGTGAAAGCTGAAAATATTGAAAAGGACACTGCTGACCTGGTATTGGAAGTTCAGGACAGTGGGAAAGGTATTCCTCCGGCATACCATAAAAAGATATTCAAGTTGTTTGAGCAGCAGGATACAGAGATAAGTTCCCGGTATGGTGGAACTGGGCTGGGACTGGCCATAACTCATCAGATTGTATCACAAATGAACGGAAGTATAGACCTGGAAAGTGAAGAGGGCAAGGGCAGCCTCTTCAGGGTTTATTTGCCGGCAATTTCATTAACAGGTGTAAAGCCAACGAAAAAGGTTCCGCCAAAAATGGCTATATCGCCGGATATCCGGTTTGAACCTGCCACTGTTTTGATTGTAGATGATACTCTTAATAACCGTTTTGTGTTAAAAGCTGCTTTCGAAGAATACCCTTTTCACATTCTTGAAGCAGAAAACGGCAGGCAGGCACTTGAACAAATGGAAAAGAACAAAGTTGACCTGGTGTTTATGGATATTCGTATGCCGGTTATGGATGGTATGGAAGCCACTAAAAAAATACGTGCCCATGAGGAATGGTCGCATATCCCCATTGTGGCTCTTACAGCATCTTCCAGCGAATTTGAAGGTAAAAAGCTGGAACGGAAGGGATTTAATGCTTATTTACGGAAACCGGCCTCTTTGGCACAAATCGAAAAAGCTTTGCGTAATTTTCTCCGGTTTAGCCCGGTGGCACAGGAAGGGGAAACCACTGTTGCTCTGTCAGAAGGAACTCTGAAGAATTTCAATATCCTTATAGAAGAGTTGGAAAAAAAGGTGATGCCGTTGCAAAAGGAACTGTTGGGTATTAAACCAAGAAAAAAAGTGCGTGCCATGGCACAGGCTTTGCTGGATATTGGACAAACCCTGCATTCAGTGGAAGTTAAACATTATGGAGAACGGCTGATGACCGCCAGCGCAAACTTACAACTGGTGAAAGAAAAGGAATTAATTGAACAATTTCCGCAATGGTTAGGGCAATTGAAAAAAGCTGTTGCGGAGAAATCATAAAGTGTTAAAAGAGATGACGAATAAATCTGTCAAATCAAATGCTGAATTTAACCTGATTAATTCACAAATTGATCTATTGCGAAGCCAAAC
>CAZRAW010000238.1:0-2607 GCA_964598065.1 uncultured Lentimicrobiaceae bacterium | reverse complement strand
AATTTGAAAAAGAATTCAACCTTTCTATTCCTGACGAAGAAGCAGAAAAGATTGAAACAGTGGGTGATGCTGTTAAATACATTGAAGATCATCAGTAAAAAAGGAGAAAAGTTTTTATGCAGTTAAAGCGAGTTGTTGTTACAGGTATTGGCGCAATTACTCCCCTTGGAAATACTGCTGAAGCGTATTGGGAATCGTTATTGCAGGGAAAAAGCAGTGCGGTTCCTATTACGCATTTTGATGCATCAAAATTTAAGACAAGATTTGCCTGTGAAGTAAAAAATTTTGATCCCAAACAGTATTTTAACAGGAAAGATGTGCGCAAATACGATCGATATGCACAGTTTGGTTTGGTAGCAGCCACCGAAGCAGTTGAAGATGCCGGACTTTCTGGTGATGACATAGATAAAAACCGCGTAGGTGTTATCTGGTCTTCCGGTATTGGTGGTATCCAAAGCTTTCATACCGAAGTAAAAAACTTTGTTACCGGCGATGGAACTCCGCGTTACAACCCGTTTTTTATTCCTAAAATGATTGCCGACATTGCCGCAGGACACATTTCCATAAAATATGGTTTCAGAGGCCCTAACTTTGCTACGGTTTCTGCTTGTGCCTCATCGGCCAATGCCCTGGCAGACGCTTTTAACTACATCCGCCTCGGAAAAACCGATGCTTTCATTGCCGGGGGTTCCGAAGCAGCTATTACACAGGATGGCGTTGGCGGATTTAATGGTTTGCATGCCATCTCAACCCGTAACGATGACCCTGCAACAGCCTCCAGACCGTTTGATAAAGATCGTGATGGTTTTGTGATGGGCGAAGGCGGTGGCGGACTGGTATTTGAAGAATTGGAACATGCCCTGGCAAGGGGCGCTAAAATATATGCCGAAGTGGCCGGCTCAGGACTGTCGGGAGATGCTTATCACATGACAGCTCCGCATCCGGAAGGGTTAGGCGCTTTCCTGTGTATGCAGGATGCTTTGAAAGACGCCGGCTTGCAATTAAAAGACATTCAGCACATTAACACACACGGAACATCAACACCGGTGGGTGACATTGTGGAGCCCAAAGCCATTATGAAACTCTTTGGAGAACAGGCTTATAAAATTAATATTAACTCTACGAAATCGATGACCGGTCATTTGCTGGGAGGTGCCGGTGCTATTGAAGCTATTGCAGCTTTGCTGGCTGTAAAATACGATATCGTGCCCCCTACTATCAACCATTTTACCGATGATCCGCAAATCGATAGCCGGCTGAATTTCACTTTCGGACATGCCGTGGAAAGAAGAGTAGATGCGGCCCTGAGCAATGCCTTTGGTTTTGGCGGGCATAACGCTTCTGTTATTTTCAAAAAATTTAAAAAGTAAGACGCATTTTGTCTGTAAGAAACTTTCTCAGTTTTTACTTTTCTTCCAACAGGAAGATGCGACAAGCTATAAAAAATATTTTCGGGTTTTATCCCGGGAATATTTTTTTGTATAAACAGGCTTTTCGCCATAAATCGGCCAGCCTGAAACACAAAAATGGTTTGCAAATCAACAATGAACGCCTTGAGTATCTCGGTGATGCTGTGCTCGGGGTGGTGGTGGCCGATTACCTTTTCAGACGATTTCCATACAAAAGCGAAGGCTTTCTTACCGAAATGCGTTCCAAAATAGTGAGCCGTTCTTCTCTGAATAAGCTTTCCAATAAACTGGGTCTGAAAAATTTCATGTACTTTTCCAATGCGGATGTCCGGCAAATGAAGTCAGTAGGTGGTGATGCTTTTGAGGCTTTTGTCGGCGCTCTTTACCTCGATAAAGGCTATCGCTTTACGCAAAAAATTATTATAAAACGAATTATCGAAGTGCATTTTGATCTGGAACAGTTGATAAAGTCGGAGATTAGTTATAAAAGTAAAATCATTGAATGGGCACAGAAATCTAAGATAAAATTCCGGTTTCAGATGCTAAGCGAAGAGCCAGTCAAAAATAAAAAACAGTTTAAAGTAGCTGTTTTTATTAAAGACAAAATGGTGGCCGAGGCTTATGATTATACCATAAAAGGAGCTGAAAACCTTGCTGCCGAAAAAGCCTGGGCTATCGTTTCCAAAACCTGACAAGGTGATTTTTTCTTTTTATTTGTTAATTTTGAAAAAAATCCCCGCATGGCAAAAAAATTATTTCTCGAAGGCGACTTTTTTGAAGGTTATTACCTTTTGGGGATTGTATGCGGCCAGTCCGACTACCGCCTGACACATTTCATAAACCAAAATTGCGATTTAAATTTTAGAAGATACAAAAATTTCTCTTTTCAGCAGGAAGCGGCTTCGGGATTTTCCTGGTTTCATTATCCTGACGAAGAGCGGCGTACCCAATATTATTTCATGCAAAATAAAAACGGCGAAGAGGTTATGCTCGCTTCATTGAGAAAATTTGATTATCTTTTGCTGATATACGGAAATGCTTTAAAAGGCCATCTTGAGGAGCTTTTGGCAGATTTGCGAAAAACACCTTATGTTATAGCTGTGTTTGAGCTGGACCTGAACAAACTGAAAACGGGGGCTCTGTTTATTGAGAAAAACGAACTTCATGCCCTCGAACAACTGGGACGACAGAACATATA
>CAZRAW010000237.1:0-2610 GCA_964598065.1 uncultured Lentimicrobiaceae bacterium | reverse complement strand
CAGGCCGCTCATCCGTTATAGAAATGCGAATATTTTGGGCGGCCTCGGTTCCCACGCACAAAGCCAACGCAAACCTCACCGGGCTGTCCGCTCATAGTCCTCCTGCCATAGCGGTGTCGGCTAATGTGTTTTCGGTGGCTTCCTCCGGTCGCCCCGCCTCCACAAGCCTCCATTCCGCTTTGGCACTGCGGGCTATCCGCTGCCATCCCTGCCGCAATAGTGAACGGCGATTTAGGAAACAGACCTTTCATTAGATTTCAGCTATTTTTTATTCGTGAAACTCAAATTTTAAAAGCGAAGCGCATTAAAATTTGTAAGTTGAACGAATCCCGATAGCGGAGCGTATCGGGATAAATGAGTAAATACTCCGCTCCTTGGGGCGAAACATATTTTTTTAGGTTGATACCCCGTCCGCTTGCGGCGGGGAGATTTCATTTTATAGCTACGAAACAAAAACCGGGCTTCGTCACTAAGGGTTTATTATGAAATAACGTATCTGGAATCGGCGAAGTAATTTTGTGCTTTTTCAAGACGCTAAAGTTGCGAATAGCCACAGTTTATTTAAAACTTTTGCAACGATGAAAAAGGGCAAAAGAACGAGCCAAAACGGATAGGTTATTTCATAACAATCCCTAAAGCCAATCTGTTCCTCTTGAAAATCCCATTTAACTTTAAACAACCTCAAAATCAATTGTTAGTAAATCTTTTATTAAAAATGTGAATTTCGCATTAAAAATGTAGTACACTGCCGGCTGAATGGTTACAAAAAGCTTAATTTTGTTCTTTAAAATAATAAGAATCGGAGGTAACATGTTATTTAAAAAATCACTTAGAAGTTTATTTTTAGGGATTGCTTTATCCCTATTAGTTTTTTCAACACCGGTTTTTGCACACACAGCTACCTATTTTGCTCCGCAAACTAATTTAGAAAAAATAGATTTGCATTGGCTACAAAAAGCGGCTGGCCCCAATAAGTTATATATAGCAATGTATAGCTTTACTGACAAGGCATTAGCAAATGAAATTATTGAGTTAGCTAAATCGGGAGTGCAAGTCTATATTTACAGAGATGATAAACAAATGGATGACAAAACCGATGTGACACATATGTTTAAGGGCGTAAGTAATGTTCACATCAAAGCTAAAAACGATAAAGGCTTTTGGAATATTATGCACGATAAAATGTTTGTTATTCCTAATGTAGTATATCGTGAAGGTTCGGCTAATTGGTCGGCATCGGGAGAGGGGGCATCTTGCTGGGATAACAATTGTGGTGCAAGTGAAAATCAAGACAATAATGCTACTTTTATAACCGTGTCGCCTGCTATCAATCAGGCAATACAAATGTTTTGGAAAATGTGGAACAGAGGCAGCAATATTATAGTGCAAAAATAGGGAGATAAAAGGCACTTAAATATGTATCGTTTTAACTGACTTTCGTTTGAGGCGTTATATCAAAGGGTGTCCTGAAAATGCCAGGTGTTGTGAAAACCGGTGTAGCCCACCGGTAAAAGCCGTGTCCGCTATGGCAAAGAAGCTTTCTCCGGTCTCAAGCCAGGGTCTTGTACGACGAGCAGACGCTCCTGTCTGTACTACATCCGCTTTCACCACCATGGGCCCGAAAACTTTTAGAGCTTCTACCCCTGCCGCTGCATGACCTTTCAGGTTTTTGTCAACATGAAAGATCAATAAAAGTTCGATGATCAATCCCAAAAAATCTTAGTTTTGCCACCTCAGCCAATAAAAAACAAAACATGGAATTAAACCTCAAACGTCCGCTTGCCTTCTTCGATATCGAAAGCACCGGCCTGAATGTCTCCAAAGACCGTATTATCGAACTTTGCATCATCAAAGTAAACCCCAACGGTGCCACGGAGACCAAAACCTGGCTGCTAAATCCCGATTACCCCATTTCGGAAGAAGCGGAAAAAATCCACGGTATTTCGCAGGAAAGTGTGAAAGACAAGCCCACTTTTAAGCAGGTGGCCAAAGATATTCATCGTTTTCTAACCAACTGCGACCTCGCCGGATACAACTCCAACCGCTTCGATATTCCCATGCTGGTAGAAGAATTTCTGCGTGCCGACGTAGATTTTGAGGTCGAAAATCGTCATTTTATAGATGTACAGAATATCTTCATGAAAATGGAACCCCGCACACTGAAAGCTGCTTACCGTTTTTATGTACAGAAAAATCTGGAAAACGCCCACTCAGCTGAAGCCGATGTAACCGCTACTTATGAAGTGCTGAAAGCACAACTCGACCGGTATGCCGACACGGAATTCACAGACAAAACCGGCGAAACAGGAACCCCTGTAAAAAATGACATGGAAGCGCTGGCAAAATTCTCAACGCACCACCGCAACGCCGACCTCATGGGGCAAATTATTTACAACGACGAAGACGAAGAGGTGATTAACTTTGGAAAACACAAAGGCAAAACCGTGGAGGAAGTGTTCCGCAAAGAACCCTCCTACTACGACTGGATGCAAAAAGCCGATTTCCCTCTCTACACCAAAAAACTACTCACCAAAATCAAACTTCGCATGGCTGCGAAATAATTGAATATTAAAATTTTATAACCATGAAACATCCCCCGAAAAAATCGGG
>CAZRAW010000236.1:0-2634 GCA_964598065.1 uncultured Lentimicrobiaceae bacterium | reverse complement strand
TCGCGTGCCGGCCTGCAGTTTCTGCAAAGCAAAACAGATGATTTTAAAATTGTTGAATATCTTAAAAACCCGCTTACCACAGATGAGTTTAAGAAGCTTTTGATGCTGCTGAACAAAAAGCCTCAGGAGATGATTCGCACGCAGGAAGCCGTTTACAAACATAATTTCAAAGGAAAGAATTTTACAGATGATGAATGGGTAAAGATTATGATTGAAAATCCCAAACTTATCAAACGTCCCATCGTGGTACGAGGAAACAAAGCTGTTTGGGGCGATCCGGCTGAAGAACTTGAGGCATTGTTTTAGAATATTAACCTAACCTAAATCATAAAATCATGGAATACAGAACAGAACATGACACTTTGGGCGAAGTGCAGGTACCTGTCAATAAATATTGGGGCGCACAAACCCAACGGTCAAAAATGAATTTTAAAATTGGCCCGGCAGCTTCCATGCCGCGGGAGATTATTGATGCTTTTGCCTATTTGAAAAAAGCAGCAGCACTCACCAACACCAATCTCGGTGTTTTGGATAGTGAAAAAGCAAAGTTGATAGCACAGGTCTGCGATGAAATCCTAACCGGAAAACTGTACGACAATTTCCCATTGGTTATCTGGCAAACCGGGTCGGGTACGCAGTCGAATATGAACGTGAACGAAGTAATTGCCAACCGCGGACACGTAATAAAAGGCGGAAAACTAACGGATGAAAAGAAATTTCTCCATCCAAACGACGATGCCAACAAATCACAGTCGTCCAACGACACCTTCCCCACTGCCATGCATATTGCCGCATATAAAATGCTGATGGAAGTTACCATTCCGGGTGTTAAACATCTGCGTGATGCGTTGGCGAAAAAATCCGAAGAGTTCAAAGATTTTGTAAAAACCGGTCGTACCCATTGGATGGATGCTACGCCGCTGACGCTGGGACAGGAATTTTCGGGATATGTTTCGCAGCTTGACCATGGATTAAAAGCTTTGGAAGCTACGCTGGAACATTTGACAGAACTGGCTTTGGGCGGAACGGCTGTAGGAACCGGGCTGAACACCCCGGAGGGTTATGCTGAGAAAGTTGCTGAAAAAATTGCCGAACTTACCGGGTTTCCTTTTAAAACTGCGCCCAATAAGTTTGAAGCTCTTTCGGCTCACGATGCTGTTGTGGAGACTTCCGGAGCTTTGAAACAACTCGCTGTAAGCCTGATGCATATTTCCAATAACGTGCGTTACCTTGCCTCCGGCCCGCGATGCAGCATTGGTGAGATCAATCTGCCGGCCAACGAACCTGGATCTTCTATTATGCCCGGTAAAGTAAACCCCACGCAAAATGAGGCACTGACTATGGTTTGCGCTCAGGTTATTGGCAACGATGTAGCCATTACCACCGGCGGAATGCAAGGACATTTTCAGCTGAACGTCTTCAAACCGGTTATGATTGCCAACCTGCTGCAGTCGGCCCGTCTGCTGGGAGATGCCTGCACATCTTTCGCCGATAAAGCTATTGCAGGTGCTCAGGCAAATCAGAAAAATCTTCAGCACAATCTGGAAAACTCATTGATGTTGGTTACCGCACTGAATACACACATTGGCTATGAAAAGTCTGCTAAGATTGCAAAAAAAGCCCATACCGAAGGAACTACTTTGCGTGAGGCTGCTCTGGCTCTCGGCCTTGTTACCGATGAAGAATTTACCGAATGGGTTGACCCGAAGAAAATGATTTGAAGATGATTTATTGAAAACGTTGAAATACCCGGGACATAAAAATATTCCGGGTATTTTTTTGGGGTTACAATACGCTGAGTTCAAGCTCAATATAATGGTTTTGAGTCGTCCCCGCTGGACTTGATTATGAGTTATTTCAAATCCATATAAGCCAGCCACATCCCGTTTGATAACCTGAATTCAACATAAGATTTATCTCACAGAAAGCCAATAGTACTTCATAAATTTGAGTCGTATATGAACTAATTATTTGAGACTGTGAGCAAAGCTTATGTTGAATTCAGGTTAATAAACAGGCCATGTTATCATAACCGGTATCCTATCCGTAACAGAATATTAGGCATCCATCCACTGCCCTCTGTAGTGGAAGAGTTTTTCCCTTTCAGATAAAACCGGTATCCCATACCAACACCGGCTTCGTAATTAAAATGTTTCCCGATATTTCGCCGTATGCCCCACATGGCCATAACCCATAACTGTCTTCGCACCCATTCATAGGGATTATTGGATATGACAAACCAGTTGGGAATATAACTGGTTTGCAGCGAAATAAAATTTCCGCTGTTTCCGTCAATCCTTTTTGATTTAGCCTTCCGTTTATTCAAATTATAATACCATCGGGGTTCAATCACAAATACCGGAGCCATAAAGAAAACTGTTTTATTAAACGAATCGCCCGGAACTATGCTGGCATCAAAACCAGCTTCACTTCGTAAAGCAAACCGGTTTGATATCCGAAACTCATTGTGAACCCAAATACCAAAAAAACCGGTTTGTATTCCAAAAATAGATTTTTCCACACTTACGGAAGATGGTGATGCTGGCATATCCTGTTTCGTAGTTTGTGCACTCGACATCAATGCCCATCCACACAGGATAAAAAGGAATAACGCTTTTTTCATATTGTTTTCTT
>CAZRAW010000235.1:0-2671 GCA_964598065.1 uncultured Lentimicrobiaceae bacterium | reverse complement strand
GGAGTGTAAACGGTAATTTAAATAACTTCCTTATTTGAACGCTATCCTCTCCGCATTTTCCCAATCATAATGTTTTGAGGCTTCTTGTATAGAAATCCAATTAATATTTTTAGAAAGTCTTTCTAATTTATGATATGCTCCTTTTGCTCCTAAACGATATTTTAGTTTTAAAAAAGGACTGTTTTTAATAGCTTTATGGACGTCAATATCAAAATCTCGGGGATGAAAATAGCTCATTGTATATTTGTTATCCGTCGTTTTGTTGTGTAAATACCAATAAGGTGTAATACGAAAGAATCCACTTCCGGCATAATTGAATGGTTTACCAAAGAAAGGAACAGAAGTTATGGGAAATTCCCTGATTGAAAAATCCTGATAATCAATTAATACGGGGTTGTCAGGTATTCTTTTATTCCCGATTGACTGATTTGTAACCAGCGAACTATCGTGGTCAATACCTAATTCCGCTAATATTTCAAATGCCCACAGGGTTTTTTCGTTAATCGACATTCCCGGAGCTCGGTAAACAGTAATTTTTTGGCCGGTAATTTCTTCAAGAATATTTTTTGCTTTAAAAGTATTTTCCTTAAAGCTCTTTCTATCCAGTTCATTTAACCGGATATGATAATATGAATGCAGGCCGATTTCATGTTCAAGATCGCTTATTTCCCGTACGAGGTGCGGATGTTTTGTGGCTTCCCATCCAAGCCAGAAAAAGGTAGCTTTTATTCTTCTTTCGTCAAGAAAATGACATATTCTATCCACATTGCGTTCCAAATCCGATGGTAACGATTCCCATTTATCAATGTATTTATTGTAGGCTTTGTCAAACGTATGAAACCAATCTTCTATGTCAAAAGTAAGTATATGCAATATTCTGTTTTTTTTTGTTCCAAACTATTGAACTTATTGAAAGAATGTGTGGATGAGTTCCTTCACCTCGTTCAGGACGTTGAAAAAGTTTCGGAAAAGCAGGAAAAAGGGAAAAGCATTAAAATTTTCCTTTAATTTGCCAAATTAATACAACCCAATCGATGTGCCCTTATTATCCTTTTATTAAATTATTTATTCAGAAACACAAGCTGCAACCGGTAGTTGATGTGCTTCTTTTTGCCGTTATCATCTACTTTTTCCACTGGCTTTGGTGGAGTGGCGGGTTAAAGTCGTTTTTAGAAGAATTTGCTTTTTTCTCAGAAACGGAACAATTTTTGGCACATCAGGTTTTCGTGCCGGCAGCCTGGCTGGTGGAAAACGTGTTGCATTATCCCGTAAAAATGCTGGACAACACGCTGTACTTTACCAAAAACAGCTATGTCGCCGTAGAAGGATCCTGTTCAGGACTTAAACAGTTTTACGAGTGGACTGTTTTGATGATTTTATTTCCGGGACCATGGAGGAAAAAGCTTTGGTATATTCCTCTGGGCCTTATCGTTATTCATATAAATAATATCATCCGGATTGTTATCCTTTCGGTAGTAGTCGTGCATTGGCCGCAACATTGGGATTTTATTCACATGTGGATCTTGCGGCCATTCTTTTATGTGGTTATCTTTGCTTTGTGGGTAGTGTGGGTAGAGAAATTTAAAGATAACAGGAAGGACACGAGCCCACGCTTGCGCTAGTTTAATTTAATATACCAATTCGGGGATTGGCTAATAAATATGTTCTATAAGATATGAACCTAATGGTCGGGTGATGAATCGGGGCATTGTTTTCCACAAATTTCCAAATTCCGGATGTTTCTTTAAGCGGCTGTTTTCCCCGAATTGATAAATGGGTAAATCTTCAACAGGCCAATGGTTCTTATAACGATAAACCCCGTTCCCCGGAGTACTTCTTCCGAAAGAGTAGTATTTTCCGCCTTTTGAAATAGCGTGTTTGATCATGTTTTCGTGCAGATAATCTGAAACATAATATTTGAAAAATTTTTCGTCTGTGGCGAACCATGTATTTTCATAGAAGCCGAAGTATGACTGTAAAAATGCAGCTCCAATCACTTTTTTCTCATTTAACGCCAGGAAAATTTTTGTTTCACCAAATTGCCAGCTTTCCATTAATGTTTTAAAAAACGCTTTTCCATAAGCAGGGGAACCCAGCCGGGACATCTTCCGGGCATAGATTTTATAAAATAAATCGAGTAATTTAACCTCCCCAACACTGACTTTTAGCCCGTTCTTCACCGTTTTGTGAATTTTCCTTCTCAGGTTGGAGGATAACTTATTTTGTAATTCACCGATTGTTTTCGGAAGAGGGAGTATACTACTCACTTTTGTAAAAACAGTATCAGCATCCGGTTTGTTTGTCGTCCTTATAAAAAATTGTTCGCTGTTATTCTGAATTTGTAAAACATCCTGCATATCAATATGATAAAATCCGGCTGTCATCTTCCTGTTTTGAATTAAAAAAACGAGCTGATGTATCAAATCAACATCCGAACCAATATTTGAATCATTTTTGGACATAATCCCGCCATAAGAGAAATGAGGAAGACTCACCCAGCGTTTACCGGTATTCACCAAAGGAAATACCGCCACTAATTTTTCTTCCGAATAGAGGAAAAAATAGTATGGTTTCCAGTGAAAACAGGTTTGGTAAAAGGAAAAAAGGGAGGGATTATAGGAAAAAGGGGCCGGAGCCGGCAGGGAGGTGATAAAATTGTTCCAGAGAGGAA
>CAZRAW010000234.1:0-2692 GCA_964598065.1 uncultured Lentimicrobiaceae bacterium | reverse complement strand
TTGAACATTAAACCGCTTGGAGACAGGGTGGTTGTTGAACCTGCTCCCGCAGAAGAAAAAACAGCGAGTGGAATTATCATTCCTGACACTGCCAAAGAAAAACCACAACGGGGAACGGTAATGGCTATTCCCCAAAAGAATAAAGATAATGACATTCATGTGAAGACTGGTGACAAGGTTCTTTATGGCAAGTATGCCGGAACCGAAATAACCATCAATGACAAAGATTATCTCATTATGAGTCAGTCAGATATTCTGGCAATTATTTAAGTAACGAAAAATTAGTAATAACAGATAAAAATTTAGAAAAATGGCAAAAGACATTTTATTTAATTTAGAAGCAAGAGATGGCCTTAAAAAAGGTGTTGACGCATTAACTGATGCGGTAAAAGTAACGTTAGGCCCCAAGGGAAGAAACGTGATTATTGATAAGTCGTTTGGCGGTCCGCAGGTGACCAAAGACGGGGTAACCGTTGCCAAAGAGATTGAATTGAGCGATCCTGTTGAAAATATGGGTGCTCAAATGGTCAAAGAGGTAGCTTCAAAAACCAACGATATTGCCGGTGACGGTACGACAACTGCCACTGTTTTGGCACAGGCTATTGTTACAACCGGATTAAAAAACGTTACCGCCGGCGCTAATCCCATGGATTTGAAACGGGGGGTTGAAAAAGCCGTTCAGGAAGTCGTTAAGTCACTGAAAAAACAAACCAGGGAAGTTGGAGATAACCATGAAAAGATAGAACAGGTAGCTTCTGTTTCTGCCAACAACGATCACGCTATCGGTAAGTTAATTGCCGAGGCTATGGGAAAAGTAAAACAGGAAGGGGTTATCACTATTGAGGAAGCCAAGGGAATTGAAACTTATGTGGATATGGTGGAAGGAATGCAATTCGACCGTGGTTATATTTCTCCATATTTTGTAACCAATGCCGAAAAAATGCAAGCTGTTTACGAAACTCCTTACATCCTGATTTACGACAAAAAAATTTCCGTAATGAAAGACCTGCTTCCTATTCTTGAAAAAGCTGTTCAAAGCGGTAAACCATTGGTTATTATTGCCGAAGATATTGAAGATGAAGCTTTGGCAACACTTGTTGTTAACCGTCTGCGTGGTTCTCTGAAAGTTGTTGCCGTGAAAGCTCCCGGCTTTGGCGACAGAAGAAAAGAAATGCTTGAAGACATTGCCATCCTCACCGGGGGTACGGTAATTTCCGAAGAAAAAGGTTACAAATTGGAAGATGCTACCTTAGAGATGTTGGGAGAAGCTAAAAAAGTAACCATCGACAAAGAAAATACAACCCTTGTAAGTGGCAAAGGAGCCAAAGAAAATATTGATGCCCGCGTAGCCCAAATCAAAGCACAGATAGAAACGACTACTTCCGATTACGATAAAGAAAAGTTACAGGAACGTCTCGCCAAACTAGCCGGTGGCGTAGCCGTTATTTATGTTGGCGCTGCCAGTGAAGTGGAAATGAAAGAGAAAAAAGACCGTTTTGATGATGCGCTGGCTTCTACCCGTGCTGCTATGGAAGAGGGCATTATCCCCGGTGGCGGGGTCGCCTTTATCCGTGCCATCGACAGCATCAAAGACCTGAAAGGCGAAAACGAAGACCAAACAACCGGTATTGCTATCATTACCCGTGCTTTGGAAGAACCGCTTCGCCAGATTGTTGAAAATGCAGGCCTCGAGGGTTCCGTTGTCGTCAATAAAATAAAAGAAGGAAAAGGTGATTTCGGATTCAACGCCCGTACTGAAGTGTATGAGAATCTGTTTGATGCCGGCGTTATTGATCCGACCAAAGTGGCACGCGTAGCGCTCGAAAATGCTGCTTCCATTGCCGGCATGTTGCTGACTACCGAATGTATTTTAAGCGAACACAAAGATGAAAATGCACCTGCCCCTGCCATGCCTCCTATGGGCGGCGGAATGCCGGGAATGATGTAAAATCAAACCTCAACATATATTTTAAAAAGGCCGCTCGAAAGCGGCCTTTTTTGTGTTCGGGAAAAACACCATAATGATTCAAGCGTCTGTTCGGACCATTATATTATTTTGTTATTTGTCTGAGTACCAGGTCAACCCGTGCATACAGAGAAGTTATATCCCCGTCGTTATCAAACCTGAAATCAGCCATTTGAATACATCTTGCCAGGTTTTGTTTGTTAACGTCGGTAGTGGTCATTTCGCGGGCTTCGTTGGCTAGAAATGTTTCAAAGTTAATTTGATCGGTTTCGGAACCGCGCTGTCTGATGCGGTTATAACGGATTTTCGGGTCGGCATCCACGGCAAAAAGGTAAAAGTTTCCCTGCTTCCGTAAAAAGTCAACCTCGCCAGGGGTACGGATACTTTCGATAACGGCATTTTCGCCGAAAAGAGCTGCTTGTTTATACAGTTCTTCCACGATGTAAGCCGGATGGTGTTCGCTGCGCAGACGGTTGGCCACAGAAGTCATACTGTCGCGGTTCACCGGAAGTCCTTGTTTTTCAATTTCTTTAATCAAATACTCACGAACGGAATAATGTTGAAAGTTTTTCTTTTCTTTCAGATAATCTACAATAGTTCCTTTCCCTGCGCCGAGTGTTCCGGTAATTCCAATAATGAGCATTTGAATCTGTTTTTAAAATACAAAAGTAAGAAGATGCGGAAGCAAAACACTAAGGAAAAGAGCTAAATATTATTTAGAGTCTG
>CAZRAW010000233.1:0-2736 GCA_964598065.1 uncultured Lentimicrobiaceae bacterium | reverse complement strand
CGCAATTCATTAAATACCTGTATGTTATATAACTCTCCCAATGCCATATTTCTTTATTTTTCAGCATGTCAAAGAACGTAAACAGGCCTGTTTTTGACCGTTTTCCGAAAGCGTAACGGCTTGATATCCTAAAAATTAGACCCTGTTTTGCTATAGGTGTAAATAATTTTGTCATAAGAAATGATTTACTTCGTGCAAATATTCCGATAGGTGCAAGTTACACATCTTTTTTTAGATTTCGTCGCTTTCGGGTAAAAATTATTTTCAATTATCTCGATGACTCCATCGGCGGCCTTACGTACCTTGTTTTTGTCACTTTCCGTTACCGGAATTTCCAAAAGTTTATCCCTGCTTCGTACATATACCAAAAAACCTTTCTGTACGGAGACGCTGAAATTTTTCTCGATGAGTAGTGCATAACAATAAAGCTGTGTACGGTAAGTCTCGAAAATCCTCTCTTTATAAACGGCAAATTTGTAATCCAACGGTGCCATTGTCCCGTCCGAAAGCAACAACACTTCATCCACTTTTCCACGTAAGTAATCGTTGGTAAGGTATTGATCAGTGTATTTTTCAACAGCTCCGATTTTTTTTCGCAAATATTCCCGGTTTCTATCCAGCTTCAACTCGTGAATCTGTCTTCCCTTTTGAATTTTGTAATGCCGCTCTTCGTATTGCGGTATGCCCAGGACATATTCGAAATATGTAAATCGCGGGCAGTACAAATATTCAATGATATGTGACGGCGTAACTGACATTAGAAAAACAGGGCTTTTACTTCGTCGGTAATCAGTTTCTTATCAAAGGCCTGACCGAGTAATGCGGTTTGCCTCATCTCGTTTTTGCTCATGGGAAAAATATAAACAGAGTCTGTTTCTTCGTTTATAATTTCTTCTATCTGAAGCTGTAAACTGTCTTTTTCGTTGGCTTCAATATTGCCAAGAAAGACCGAGTATTGTACCCTGTAAAGTCCCGCCAGCTTGCAAAGTTTAGCCGTCCGGGTACGGGGTTTGTCTTTTCTAATGTCATATAATATCCAAACAATCATTGCTTTTTGATTAGTTGATTTGCAAAATTATGAGCGGCAAGTTGCAGGGCATTTCCCCGTGTTTGGTTACGGTTCTTATACCGGAATTTGTCCTCATCGAAAAATTTGAAAAAATGTTGTACCAGAAGGCTTTTGCCCTCGGCATTCAGGCTGTAACCCTGCGCAATTTTATCACAATGTTTGTCGTTAACCTTTTTGGCAGAAAAAAGTTTAAATATAACTTCATCGGCAATAATCCGGTAGGGTTCAATAAAATCGAAAACCATACTTTTGGTATTATAATCATCGCGGTGCATAAATCCGAGATAAGGATCGATACCTGCTATAATAAGCGCCTTTTCAACCCGGCTGTAAAGTATGCCGTAAGCATAATTCAAAAACGCATTAAAAGGGTCTTCGGCCGGCCTGAAACTGCGTCCGTCAAACTGATAGTGCTTGTCGAGCAGACTGCTAACCGTTTGAAAATAAATACGACCGGCTGTACCTTCATACCCACGTAAGCTGGCTTCTATTTCTTCAATCTTCCCGGCGCTTGTTGCCACGATTTTATTACACATCACCTCAATTTTGTCCACCTGTTCCTGAATATCACCGGCTTTGGCACTGCGGTTCTTTTTCAATCTTTTTAAAAACTCCGACTGGTTGGTAACTTTTTCCGATAGCCAGTTTTTGATCCAGAAAACGGCCCGTTGGTCCATGCTGGCCTCTAACTGGGTTTTCCTGATGCGCGAAGTGCTGCCCGGCCTGCTGTGCCAAAATCTTCCGACCGGATTGCCATCGTATTCAAAAACGACAATATCTATGTTGTTTTTCAACGCGAGAATAATGGCATCCGTACTAATGGCAGTCCCTTTGCTTAGCAAAATGGAAGTAACTTTCTGAGAAGCAAAATGATGTTTTTGTTCCAAACCATCTTTTTTAACCCGTACTTCAAAAAGCTCATCTTTGATGTGTACGTAGGTTCCGTAAGTATTGATGATTAGTTGCATAATGTCTATAGTTTTATTGCCGGAATGAAATTGCTTTCGTTTTCAGCTATATAGGAAATAAACTTTAATGGTATTTCGGGGTAAGTATTGATAAACTTATTGTACTTGGTTGTTTTAAGATTAGCTGATCCGAATTTTACTTCCAGGGCAAAAGAATTACTCATAGCCGGAGTAACAACAAAATCCACTTCCTTTTGGTCGCCGGTACGCCAAAACTTAATTTCTTCTTCCCTGTGCATTTCCATTAAACGGATGAAAATATAATTTTCAAGCAATTGTCCTCTGTCAGGACGGTTGTAAATATTGATAAAATTGCCAATAAGCATATTTCTTAATCCCAAATCATTAAAAAAGGTTTTGGGCATTTTTAATAGTTCTTTTTTTAAATTTCTGTGAAAAGGTTTTATAATTGTAATATGAAAACATTTTTGCAGAACATAGATGTATTTGTCAACCGTTTTGATGTCGATTTTTAATGATTTTGACAGCTCAAATTTATTGAGAAGGTTGCTCGTTTGCAAGGCAAGAACAAACATCAATTCATAAAACTTTTGCTCGTTTTCTACTTTTGATTCAAAGATATCTCTTTTTATGTAAGCATTTTTTATTTCTTCGAGCAATGATATCTTTTCCTCTCTATTGTCCGTTAACGCTACTTCGGGATAACCACCAAAAAGGAGATAATCGTCGAACATATCC
>CAZRAW010000232.1:0-2744 GCA_964598065.1 uncultured Lentimicrobiaceae bacterium | reverse complement strand
TTCCGACTTTAACTTTTTTTCAACCTTTCCGGATGGTCTTTTAAAAATCCTGACCAGTTGTTATAATTTCCGGATGCAGCGGTTGTATTTCCCTGAAAAAAATGACAAACAGCGGCAGCGAGACCATCGGTAGCATCCAGCTTTGCCGGCATTTCCTGAAACTTTAAAATTGTCTTGAGCATTCCGGCGACCTGTTCTTTGGAAGCATTTCCGTTTCCGGTAATAGCCTGTTTAATTTTTTTTGGTGAATATTCAAAAATCGGAAGACCTTTGTATAACGCAGCCGCCATGGCAACGCCCTGTGCCCGCCCGAGTTTCAGCATCGACTGAACATTTTTTCCGTAAAACGGTGCTTCGATGGCCAGCTCATCCGGATGATATTCTTCCACCATGGCAAGCGTTCGTTCAAAAATCTTTTTTAATTTTAGCGCATGATTATTATACTGCGACAATTTGAGAATACCCATGGTAATCATTCGGATGTCGTTACCCGACTGATGTATGAGTCCGTAACCCATGATGTTAGTGCCGGGATCAATGCCTAATATTATTCTTTCTTTGGCCAATTGAAACGTTTATGGCAAAATTAAACAAAACATACAATATTCTTATCCGGCTCGCTATTTTGGTGTTCACCTTTTATTTTTTGTACGAGCAGCTTTTTTACAAGCATGATTTATCCTCTTTTATAAAAAATATCGAAGCGGTAATTAGGTCTAAGAACTTTGGAATACTGGCAGTTATCGTGGTTTTACTGTTACCTGTAAATCTGCTGCTGGAAAGTCTCAAATGGCAGTACCTGATGCAAAAGTTAGAGAGAGTTACCATGACAGGAGCTTTCAAAGCCATTTTGACCGGAATTTCGGTCAGTATTTTTCTTCCCAACCGTGTGGGCGACTACCTCGGACGGGTTTTTATTCTGAAAAAAGCTGATCGTTTGCAGGCCACTCTCGCTACTATTCTGGGAAGTATGGCCCAACTACTTACAACCATTTTGTTTGGGTTAACTGCGGTGGCATTCTTTTTGCCCCGTTGGATAAGTCCGGACAGTTCTTTAAACCGATGGGCCTTTGTGGGATTGCTTTTCAGCATCTTTGTTGTTTCAGCCGTTATGGTTTTTGCGTTCCTGAATTTCCGTATCTTTTCTGTGCTGTTGAAAAGCATCAGTGGCCGCGCATACAAAAAAATAGCTCATTATGCAGAAGTATTCTCCTGGTACAGCGTTAAAGAACTTCTTTATGTCCTTCTCATCAGTCTTATTCGATATCTTGTTTTCTCGCTACAATTTTTTCTTCTGCTAAAGATCTTTCAAACACACATCGGTTACCTGCACGCCATGATGGTGATTGGTTTTATTTATTTACTGATGAGTATTATCCCTACTATTGCGCTTTCCGAAATTGGCGTTCGCGGCTCAGTGAGTCTTTATGCTTTCGGCCTGTTTTTTGGTACTACCACTACCCTGCCTGAGGGGCTGTCCCGTTCGATAGTTGCCGCTTCTTCCGCTCTGTGGCTGATTAATCTTGCACTTCCCGCATTGTCAGGATTATTTTTTACTTTTAAGCTCCGGTTTTTCCGCAACAATAAAAATTATGAGCACTAAAATTATACTCTTCGTACTTTCCTTTTCGGCTATGCTTTACTTACTGATTATCCTTGTTTTCACGTCAGGCTGGCACCGGTTAAAAAGCTTTTCGTTGTCGCACAGACATCAGTACATTCCGCTTAGCGTGGTTGTCCCTTTCAGAAATGAAGCTTTAGTATTAAAAACTTTGTTGGAGGCTCTTTTGCTTCAAACTTATCCGGCTGAGTTATTAGAAATTATTCTTGTCAATGACCATTCGGAAGATGACAGCAAGACAATCGTTGAAAAAATTATTGCGGAGAATAAAGCACAAAATATTCGGCTGATTGATTCCGCAGGAAAAGGAAAAAAAGCTGCTTTACGGAAAGGTATAAATACCGCCGCCGGAACACTTATCGTAACCACCGATGCCGACTGCATCCCGCACAAAAGCTGGCTATCCGGACTCGTGGCCTTATATGAAGAAAAACAACCCCGGCTTATTCTGGGGCCTGTGGTTTACGAAAACGAAACCTCTTTATTACAGAAACTCTTCTCTCTTGATTTTATCAGCCTTGTGGCCTCGGGGGCAGGTTCAGCCGGCGTAGGACTTCCTTTTATGGGTAATGCGGCTAACCTCACTTTTGAAAAACAGATTTATCTTGAGGCCGAAGTCAATGCCATGAAAACCGGTTTTGCCTCAGGCGATGATGTTTTCCTGATCCATTATGTCAAACGGAGATTTGGCAGAAAAGCCATTGCTTTCATCAAAAACAAAGAAACCATTGTGCGCACGCCGGCACCGACAAGTCTGAAGGCTTTTCTTGCTCAACGTATTCGATGGGGCTCAAAGGCGAGAGCATACACGCAACCCTGGGCGCTGCTGATATCTTTTGCCACTTTTATCTTTAACTTTTTGCTGACAGCCATTTTGATTTCCAGTCTGTTTATCCCTTGGTTTCTAATTATTTATGCGCTGTTTATAATGCTTAAATTCTTCATTGATTTGCCGTTGCTCTACGCCTTTAGCCGTTTTGCCGGAAAGCGGAAACTGCTTTCTTTTGTTCTTCCCTTTGAAGCTGTTTATCCGCTTTACATCACTTATGTCGCCATTCGGGGGTTGTTTCCTTTTGACTGGAAAGGAAGAAAACTATCAAAATAAATATAAAATACCGAGCAA
>CAZRAW010000231.1:0-2825 GCA_964598065.1 uncultured Lentimicrobiaceae bacterium | reverse complement strand
AAGGGGTTGCAACCCCTTGTTATTCATATTCCCGCCAAAATTTTCGTGGCTTCCCGAAGCGTTTTCTCTTTTTTAGCAAAGCAGAAACGCAGCACTTTGTGATCATCGTGGTTTTGGTAAAAAGGCGCCATGGGAATAGCAGCAATTTTATGTTTTTCTACAAGCAAGCGGGCAAAATCCATTTCCGTTTCATCGGAAATAGCGCTGTAGTCCAACAGCTGAAAATAGGTTCCGTGAGTAGGTAGCACTTTAAAACGCGACTTTTTCAGCCCATCTGTAAAAATGTCTCTTTTTGCCTGATAAAAATCCCCCAAATAGAGGTAATTTTCTTTGTTACCGATAAAATCGGCAAGGGCATATTGCACAGGAGTATTACTGGCAAAGACCACAAACTGGTGAACTTTTCTATATTCGACCATCAATTTTTCGGGGGCCAGCACAAAGCCGGTTTTCCATCCGGTGGCATGAAAAGTCTTTCCAAACGAGCCGATGATCAGCGTTCGCTGTGCCAATTCCGGAAACAGACAGGCACTTTGGTGTGTCAGTCCATCGAAAATCAAATGTTCATAAACCTCATCACTCAAAACAATGATGTCGGTATCGCGGGTAATCCTTTCCAGCCGTTCCATGTCCTCGCGACTCAGCACACTACCGGTGGGATTTTGCGGTGAGTTAATGATAATCAGCCGGGTACGATGGGTGATCATGCGTGGCAGCTCCTCCCAGTTGATACTAAAATCGGGAAATTGCAATCGGGAATATTTTACCAGACCTCCGTTCAGCGTAACTGCAGGTGCATAACAATCGTAAGCCGGTTCAAAAATAACGGCCTCATCTCCCTCTTTGATAAAAGCCGAAATAGCTGCATATAACGCCTGTGTAGCGCCGGCCGCAATGTTTATCTCTGTATCTGCATTGTACGTAACACCGTATTTATCGCTGAACATGTGAGAAACGGCCTCGCGCAGCGGTTTCACGCCCGGCATGGGTGCATATTGATTCATCCCGGCTTTCATGTAATGATGAACCCGCTCGATAAGTTCCTCCGAAACGGGAAAGTCGGGGAAGCCCTGCGACAGGTTCACTGCGTTGTTTTCCGCTGATAGCTGCGACATAATGGCAAAAATAGAGGCGCCGGTCTCCGGCAATTTGGTGTGTATAGTTCCTTTAAATGCTTCCATGCTAAAAATTGAGCAACAAAAGTACAGATTTTATACGCTTATGGAGCGTAAGCTATGCTTTATCTTCTTAGTTTTGCACAAATTAATTTTTAAAACCTATTGAAGATGAAGACAATTGATGATTATAATTTTAAGGGCAAAAAGGTTTTGGTACGCGTGGATTTTAACGTACCGTTAAACGAGAATTTTGAAATCACTGATGATACCCGCATACGGGCAACCATTCCTACCATTCAAAAACTTCGCAAAGAGGGCGCTGCCGTGATACTCATGTCGCATTTGGGACGTCCCAAAAACGGGCCGGAAGAGAAGTTTTCACTGAAACATGTAGTGAAAGATCTTTCGGAGAGACTAAAAACGGAAGTTCAGTTTGCCAACGATTGTATTGGGGCACAGGCCCGTGAAAAAGCGGCTGTTTTAAAAGACGGCGAAGTGCTATTGCTGGAAAACCTCCGTTTTTACAAAGAAGAGACTGCCGGGGATGCAGCTTTCGCCAAAAAACTTTCGGAACTGGCTGACATATATGTAAATGATGCCTTTGGTACAGCTCACCGTGCCCACGCTTCCACTACAGTTATCGCCCAATTCTTCCCCAAAGCCAAAATGTTCGGCTATGTGATGTCCAATGAACTGAAAAACATCAACAAGGTGTTGAAAGAGGGCGAAAAACCTTTTACCGCTATTTTAGGAGGAGCCAAAGTGTCCGGTAAAATCGAAATCATTAACAACCTGCTCAACAAGGTGGACAACCTGCTTATCGGCGGGGGAATGATGTTTACCTTCATCAAAGCCAAAGGCGGCCTGGTGGGAAACTCGCTGGTGGAAGACGATTTGATCGACACAGCCATTGAAGCCATGGAAAAAGCCGGGAAACTCGGTGTTAATCTGTACATCCCCCAAGACGCGGTTATTGCCGACAGATTTGCCAATGATGCCAACCAAAAATGTTGTCCTTCCAATGAAATTCCCGATGGCTGGATGGGATTGGATATTGGTGTGGAAGCCAGTGAAACCTTTAGGAAAGTTATTGAAGACTCAGCTACCATCCTTTGGAACGGACCTATGGGTGTTTTCGAAATGGATAATTTTGCCGAAGGTACGATAGATGTTGCCCAGGCTATTGCCAGTGCTACGGCAAAAGGTGCTTTTTCGCTGGTAGGCGGCGGCGATTCGGTAGCGGCAGTGAACAAATACCATTTGCAGGATAAGGTAAGTTACGTTTCTACCGGCGGCGGTGCCATGCTCGAATACATCGAAGGGAAAACCCTCCCCGGAGTGGCCGCCATCGAAGAATAAACAAAATAGTCCGTATCGGATTGTGACTTTTATTTTACTAAAAAGCTTAATTTTGCAGCCCGGTATTTTAACCCGCATTATTCATGTATTTTCCGGAATACGAAAGAATATATGCTGGTTAATCCTGCCGATAGCCATCAGTATAGATGAATTACGTTTCGAAGTGCTCAAAACATAAGGAATCTTAGTCGCTATCGCGAGGTAACAATAATTCGATGAATTATTGAGATACGGCCTCATAGTTCAAGGGATAGAATAGGAGTTTCCTAAACTCTAGATCCAGGTTCGAGTCCTGGTGAGGCTACTGAAAAAGGAATTCATCCGATGAGAATGGATGCGTTCCTTTTT
>CAZRAW010000230.1:0-2847 GCA_964598065.1 uncultured Lentimicrobiaceae bacterium | reverse complement strand
CGATTAAAATTGGATAGCATTATTTATCAAGTGCTATTTTTCTTATCGTTTTTGCTGCTTCCACCATTTGGATTAAAGCCTCCCGGGTTTCGTGCCAGCCTCTCGTCTTAAGGCCGCAGTCAGGATTTACCCAAAGTTGTTTTGGCGTTAACACGCGGGAAGCTTTTTCAAGCAAGGCGGTAATTTCCTCCTTTGAAGGAACTCTCGGAGAGTGGATGTCGTACACCCCCGGCCCTATTTCGTTCGGATAATGAAAATCTGCAAAAGCATCCAATAATTCCATTTGCGAACGAGAGGTCTCAATGGTGATAACATCTGCATCCATATCCGCAATGTTTTTAATGATTTCATTAAATTCGGAATAGCACATGTGCGTATGGATTTGCGTTTCGTCTTTTACAGATGACGAACTTATTCGAAATGCTTTTACTGCCCATTGCAAATAGTCTGACCAGTCAGCTTTTCTTAACGGAAGGCCCTCTCTGAAAGCCGGCTCATCTATCTGAATAATCCTGATACCTGCCTTTTCAAGGTCGGCCACCTCATCTCTGATGGCAAAGGCAATTTGATAGGCGGTTGTTTCTCTGGGTTGATCGTCTCTTACAAAAGACCACTGCAAAATGGTGATGGGTCCGGTAAGCATCCCTTTTACAGGTTTTTCTGTCAGGGATTGAGCATAGGTTGACCATTTTACCGTCATGGGGTGGGTTCTTTCCACATCACCAAAGATAACAGGCGGCTTAACGCCTCTTGAGCCGTAGCTTTGTACCCACCCGAACTGTGTGAAAGCAAAACCATCTAACTGCTCTCCAAAATATTCCACCATGTCATTTCGCTCAAACTCGCCATGCACCAGTACATCCAAACCAATCTGCTCCTGCCAGCGAATCACTTTTTTTATCTCTTCTTTTATGGCTTGTTCATATTGTTCGACGGTTAATTCGCCTTTTTTGTATTTGGCCCTTAGCTGACGCACCGCCTTAGTCTGTGGAAAAGAGCCTATTGTGGTAGTGGGAAACAATGGTAAATTTAAATCAGCTTCTTGTTTTTTATGGCGCTGCTCAAAAGGAGTTTTTCTTCTTGAAAAGGTATCATCAATTGAAGCTACCCGTTCTTTGATTTTTGGTTTATGAATTAATTTGGAACTTTTTCTGCTTTCCACAGCCAGAATATTTTCCTTTAATATATCTTCAACTTCCGGAAAAGTAATCGGATTCACTAACTTCGATAAGGTAACTACTTCTTTTATTTTTTGTCTGGCAAAAGCCATCCATCTTTTTATTTCCCCGGGAAGAACCTCTTCATTCGTTTCATTGTTCAGATCAAAAGGACAATGCAATAGCGAACAGGAAGGAGCTATCAAAAGTCTATCGCTGCCTAATTTTGCAATAGCCTTCTCGATGATATGAAGTGATTCGGTAAAGTCGTTTTTCCAGATGTTTCTGCCATCAACAACTCCCAATGAGAGGCTAAGGTGCTCAGGAACCATACCCAGCAGTTCATCCAATTGTTGCGGCGCCCTTACCAGATCGATGTGCAAAGCATACACGGGTAAACTCAATGCCAGAGCAGTATTTTCTCTAAGCCCTTCAAAATAGGTCGTCAGCATGACTTTCAGATGTGGAAATGATTGTTTTATTTGGGTGTATGTATAGCGAAAAGCCTCTTTTTCTTTCTCTGACAGGTCTAACGCAAGAAAGGGCTCATCAAATTGTACCCACTCTACTCCCAGGTCATCCAGCTTGTGGAGAATATCAATATATAGAGGTATTAGTTTTTTGATTAAATCAATTCTATCGAACCCCTCTTCTTTTTCTTTTCCCAAAAGCAAATAAGAAACAGGGCCTATGAGTACCGGTTTTGTCTCGATCCCCAGTTGTTTCGCCTCCTTATATTCATCAGTAATTTTTGAGGAGAAAAGCATGAACGACTGATCCTTATAAAATTCGGGAACAATATAATGGTAGTTCGTATCAAACCATTTGGTCATTTCCATTGCTGTAATGTCCAAACCATTTTGCTGATAGCCTCTTGCCATGGCAAAATAGAGGTCAATTTCCGTATTGTTTTTATGATCGGTAAGAATCCGGTTGTAGCGACTTGGAATTGCTCCAACCGTTAATGACATGTCCAGCACCTGGTCGTAATAGGAAAAGTCGTTGGACGGTATTAACTCAATCCCGGCATCCTTTTGAATTTTCCAATTCAACCGTCGTACTTCTTTACCAACTTGTAAAAGATTGGATAAATCGGATTTGCCTGCCCAATATTGTTCACAGGCTTTTTTAAGTTCTCTTTTGGCACCAATCCGCGGGTAGCCTAAATTTTGAGGAATCATACTTTTTGTTTTTAATTAATTAAACACTCAAAGCTGTTGCTATACTCGGAATGCTTTAGGATTAAAAACAATAAACAGTATGATTATGAGGCATCCCAAGCCCAAGAATGGAAATGAAAGGCAGCTATAATCAATTCTTGACATTGCTTCTGTTCGCGAAAGCATAATCAGTACGATAGAAGGCAGGTCTCCTGGCTTGTAACATTCTCACCTCCTTCCCATCAGCCCGAGACGTGACAGTGGATATTTTGGCAAGAACTTTCACGTTACTTTACAGTTGCGCGACAGCTTGTGATTTTCACACAATTCCCTATTAATCAGTGTTAAGCTAAACCTTAATCGGATTGATAAGTATTACAAGGAACTTTTTTTATCGGGGTAAAATTATATATTATTTCAACACTGTCCGAAATATCTTTTTTCAGGATCAAGTATGGCGTATTATACTTAAAGCGGGATAAATTTATACTTTTTTTAAAGGCCTTAAATATGGGGCTAAATCCAAGAGC
>CAZRAW010000229.1:0-2861 GCA_964598065.1 uncultured Lentimicrobiaceae bacterium | reverse complement strand
AAATTCTATGAGCTGGTTGGGCTACCTCCCCATTTGGGGAGGTTTAGTTCAACAATGTATATAATTTATGGCGGGTGAAGTACTAAATATGAACGTTTTAGACATAAATAAACATCGGAATAAGTTGAAAGATTTGTGTTCCAAAAACCGCCACAAATCATATACTCACCGTTAGGCGTTATGGGAAGAAACGATAAAATATGAATGAAAAAACATCAGATTACGATTACTTTATTAACAAGAGAACTGACCGAGTTTATCTTAGTAAGTCTCTTGATGCTAAGTTTCCTATAAAAAATGAGAAGGGAGAAATTGAAGAATTAATTCGTCCTTTTAGAATAGTTTCTAAAATTATTGAAAATAGTGAAACTCATAAGTTCATCAAGGATGGAAAACAGGTATCTTTACGAATAACATCAAGTGGCAGACAAGAAATAAAGGCAAAATTTTACGAAGACACAAGAGGGATTTCCACTCTTCAAATTCAAAAGTACACAACAGAAACAGGTGTACCTCATAATACCTATTTTACTTTCCAAGGCAATGAAATATTTACACTATTCAACTTCATTAGAAATATTGCTTTATTACCAACAAGTGATAAATCTAGTGCAAAATTTGATGATAAGATTTTAGAAGAAATCATTTTGTCCAAAGAACAAGCAATTCAATTAATCAGAAAACATCCTGAATTAATAGATGAGATTATAAAAAATCAAATTACAAAAGATGAAATAGTAAATTTTGGATATAGAAAGGAACAATTAAAAAAATTCAAGAAATTACTTGTTGATAAAAACTTCTTTACTGAGAATGTAAATGAACTTGGAAAGAACAAAGGAAAAGAGGCGGTTTGGCAGGACTTCTTTGAAAAAAACACTTGGATTTTTGGATATGGTTTGAATTATATATTCAATTCACCTCTTGATGATAAAAAATTAGAACAAGTTGTTGCTGGCTACAATTTTAATAGTTCTGGAAAAAGGATTGATGCACTTCTGAAAACAAGGGGAATAATCAACTCATTTTGTTTTGGTGAAATTAAAACACACGAAGCAGATTTGTTAAAACAAATTAAAGACCCTTATAGAGGAGAAAGTTGGGCTATTTCTGATGAATTAGCGGGTGCTATTGCACAAACACAAAAATCAGTACAAAAGTCAATAACAGGACTTGATACAAAAATTGAATTAAAAGAAAAATCCGGCAATTTGACTGGTGAACAAGTTTTTTTATATCAACCAAAATCATTTGTAATAATTGGAAACTTATCTGAATTTACAACTGAAAACGGTGTTAATGAAGATAAATTTAGTTCTTTTGAATTATTTAGACAAAATCAACTAAATCCTGAAATAATAACTTTTGATGAACTTTATGAAAGAGCAAAATATATAGTAAAAACAGGAGAGGATGAAACCACAAACGCCTAACAAAGGCTCATACACCATAGCCGAGTTTGTTCTTCGTTACGAAAATAGTTGTAAATTTAGCTATTGGAAATAATAAGAAAATACGGATAGAAATCGGCTACGGTGCATAGCCAAACCGTTATGCCACATTTTAAAAAAATAATACGATTAAAAACGGGTTAACCTCCCAACGTCGAATATGTGAAAGTTGGAATCGACATTAAATAAGAAGAAACCGTGAATTCTGAAAAACGAAAGAGTAAGAATACAATTAAAATCCTAAAATTATGACTACTATTAAAAAAAAAATTATTTCACCTTTTATAGGTTTGGTACTATTATTTTCAGTGTTGCTTCCAATCGAAGCTGAAGCAAGGCCTTTTATAGGTTCAGAATGTCAAACTATTACAACTGGTGGTGGGGATTCTTGCTATGTTACAAGGACTGTATGTAATAGGTATTTTTTATGGATTAAGTATGACACTGAGATTACTATTACGGATATTGACTGTTCGAATATTTCATAACCTGAACCTCGATTAATGCTGTCCCAAAAGCAATCTTGTCTTTGAGACAGCATTAATCTTAAATTTATTGAATATGAAAAAAATAATTTTTATAATTTTATTTGCATTAATGAGCATGTCCCTTAATGCACAAACAAATATTTCAAATACAGATACAGTAATTAATCTTAAAGAAGTAACGGTATATGCAAAACAAGGTCTTTTTATTCTGAAATCAAATAACAGAAAAGGAAGTGTCCATGTTAGTGTAAAAGGTAAAACGTATTTGGTTACAAGAGTTGATATAGATAAAAACTCAAAATACAATATTGATGCTTTAGGGTTTTTTTTTAATTATCAATGGCAGGGCATTGATGGAGAGGGGTTTTACATTAAGCCATTAATACTTACTTCAGAGAATGGTAGGCCAGGTTCAGAGTATCTTGAAAGCCAAAAACTATATTTTGTAAGTAAAAAGATTAACAAAGAAATGTACATTGATTTATCGCGTAGTAAAGTTCTAATAGAAAATGCTAATTCTTTTTTTGTTGGAATTGAATTTGTCGCGACAGATGAGAAAAGTAAATTTGAGGATTTTAATATAACATTAGTACCGCTGAAAAAATCCTTGAATACCTCCTTTATAAAAGGTTCTTGTCCTAAATGTAAATATTCACCTCTTAATTTAGACAAAAAAAATGGTTTGTCATTGAAATATAATATCTACTATAAGAGATAACGTGGCATAACAATACCTATACTGCATACCGCAATTACTTGTAAACATGAATATTATGTACTATAATTCAATATATTCGTAAATAGAAAAATCAAACTTAAAAATGCGGTACGCAGCATAGCCAGACCGTTGTACCCTATTCAGGAATCAGGAAAATAGAAGGAATTTTTGCAAAGTTCACGTCTTTAATAAAGAAACCTGCGG
>CAZRAW010000228.1:0-2875 GCA_964598065.1 uncultured Lentimicrobiaceae bacterium | reverse complement strand
ACTTGCCGGCATCATCACGTGAATAACCGAAAGTCATCTGTGTAAGGTCGTTGGTACCGAAAGAGAAGAACTCCGCTGACTGAGCAATTTTGTCGGCAGTAAGTGCTGCACGAGGGACTTCAATCATGGTGCCGACCATATAATCAATTTTTTGGCCTCTTTCTTCAAACACTTTTTCGATAGTTGCACGAACAATTTGCTCCTGCATTTTCATTTCGGCCAGTGTGCCGGTGAGCGGAATCATAATCTCCGGCCGGGCATCGATTTTACGTGCTTTCAGGTCGAGAGCGGCTTCGATAATGGCGCGGCTCTGCATTTCGGTAATTTCAGGATAGGTATTTCCCAAACGGCAACCACGATGGCCGAGCATGGGGTTGACCTCGCTCAAAGCTTCTACTTTGGCTTTAATGGTTTCGAGAGAAACGCCCATAACTTTGGCCATTTCTTTTTGTCCTTTTTCGTCGTGAGGCACAAATTCGTGCAACGGCGGGTCGAGCAGACGAACGGTTACGGGAAGTCCCTGCATGGCTTCAAAGATACCCTCGAAGTCTTTACGCTGAATAGGGAGCAATCCGTCCAGAGCTTTTCTTCTGCCTTCTTCATCTTCGGCGAGAATCATTTCGCGCATGGCCACGATTTTGTCACCACCGAAGAACATGTGCTCGGTACGGCAGAGGCCGATTCCTTTGGCCCCGAACTCGCGGGCTACACGGGCATCCAGTGGTGTGTCGGCATTGGTTCTGACGGCAAGTCTGGCTTTTTTATCGGAAAGTTTCATCAACTTACCAAAATATCCGCTCATTTCCGGGTCAACGGTTTTAATCATACCGTCATACACTTCGCCGGTAGAACCGTTCAGAGAGATAAAATCACCCTCTTTGTATTTGTTACCATCCATTTCGAGCGTTTTGGCTTTATAATCGACTTTGATACTTCCGGCGCCTGAGACACAGCATTTACCCATTCCGCGGGCCACTACGGCAGCGTGTGAGGTCATACCGCCGCGGGCTGTCAGGATACCTTCTGCAGAGTTCATGCCTTTGAGGTCTTCGGGGGAAGTCTCAATGCGTACCAGAACTACTTTTTTACCTTCGGTAGCCCATTTCTCAGCATCATCAGCATGAAAAACGACCTGTCCGGTAGCTGCTCCGGGAGAAGCGGGTAACCCTTTGGCCACCACTTTGGCTTTGGTAACAGCTTCTTTGTCAAATACAGGATGCAAGAGTTCATCCAGTTTATTTGGCTCCACACGCATAATGGCTTCATCTTTGGTGATGAGTTTTTCGTGCAGCATATCCATGGCAATCTTCACCATGGCAGCGCCGGTACGTTTACCGGTACGGGTTTGCAGCAGCCAAAGTTTTCCATCCTGAATGGTAAACTCCATATCCTGCATGTCGCGATAGTGTTTTTCCAGATTTTCCTGAGTACTGAAAAGGTCTTTGTAAACTTCCGGCATAGTTTCTTCGAGCGAAGGATATTTCTCTGCTCTTTCTTTTTCGGAGACATTGGCCAGTTTTGCCCAGCGTTTGGAGCCTTCCAGCGTGATTTGCTGCGGTGTACGGATACCGGCAACCACATCTTCGCCCTGTGCATTGATAAGGTATTCGCCGTTAAAAATATTCTCACCGGTGGCGGCATCGCGGGTAAAAGCTACTCCCGTAGCCGATGAGTTACCCATGTTTCCAAACACCATGGCTTGAACACTTACTGCGGTTCCCCATTCGTCAGGAATTTTATTCAGTTTACGGTAGAGGATAGCCCTTTCGTTCATCCAACTGTCAAAAACGGCCATAATGGCACCCCAGAGTTGCTCCCACGGGTCATCGGGAAAGTCGTGTCCGGTTTGCTTTTTCACAGCGGCTTTAAATTGAGCCACCATCTCCCTCAGGTCGTCAGCAGTGAGTTCTGTATCGAGTGCTACCCCGCGTTTTTTCTTTATGTCGCTGATAATAATTTCAAAAGGATCTTCAGCCTCTCTTGACTCTGGTTTCATACCTAACACTACGTCTCCATACATTTGAACAAAACGACGGTAGGAGTCCCAGGCAAAACGCGCGTTACCTGACTTGGCGGCAATACCTTCGACGGCATTGTCATTCATACCAAGGTTGAGGACGGTATCCATCATCCCAGGCATGGAGGCGCGGGCGCCCGAACGTACGGAAACAAGCAAAGGGTTTTCCTGGTCGCCAAATTTCATTCCCATAATATTTTCCACATGGGCAACAGCCAGGGTAACATCTTCTTTGATAAGGCTGACAGCATAATCACGACCTTTTTCATTATAAAGGGTACAAATTTCAGTCGTGATAGTGAAGCCGGGAGGAACCGGTACACCAATGAGATTCATTTCAGCAAGATTGGCTCCTTTGCCACCAAGGAGATTTTTCATTTTTGTATTCCCTTCGGCTTTGCGATCACCAAAAAGATAAACATACTTTGCTTTAGACATTATTATTAAATTTTGATTAAAAAATATTTTCAAATTTTGTGTTACAAAAGTACTAAAAAATATGTTCCTGCTTTTTCTCTGTCAACAAAATGGCTGTAAACAAATGTCAAAAAACAGGGATAGTTTTTGCCGGTGAAAAATCAGGCCTTTCAATCGTTTGCAAAAGCAGAATCCGGACAAATTTGTATGAAAACCTTAAATCCGCAGGGGTCATCTATTACGAACCCATACTGCACGCCATTATTGGGAATGCTCGAAAAAACCTACTCACCATAGCTAATGCTATGCCTGCGTTGCTTTTTTCTGTGCTACGACAATACTGACATGCATTCCGGCTTCTCATAACGAAGCCCCCTGCGGATATAAGGGAAAATTAAAGAAGGTCACGGTTTATATTACCCTGCTAAGAGAAAACCAAAT
>CAZRAW010000227.1:0-2875 GCA_964598065.1 uncultured Lentimicrobiaceae bacterium | reverse complement strand
TTTCGGGGTTTTGTATTTTGCCCTTGCCTGCAATATTTCAAATCCTTTCCAGTTGACTTTCAACGCTTTGAGAAGTTCTTCCATGGTGGTCAGCTTTTTGTCAAAAACCAAATGTTTGATGGCAAGCAGCGAATCGACGGTGGTGGCATAAGTTACCGCTTCGATGGTGGTAAAACTGATTTCGGCACCGCCCTGTGTTACGTCCATCCCTTTTTCGGCACAGCCTTTCACGAGGCAGGAAAGATAAGGCGTAGGATTGTATTTTGCCCGTATGGATTCGGAAGTTTCGTACAAACCGACAATATTTTTCACAATGTATTCCGTTTGCCGGATGTAAGCTTTTTTGAAATCTTTCCAGGTTTTGAATTTAGTAACGTCGCCTGTTTTGGGGCCGTCCTGTTTTATTTTTTCCATTTTGCCCGTAATGGGATCCACAAAAATGTTCAGGTCTTTTCCTCCGGTGAGTGTTAGTTCTACGGCTTTCAGCAGGTTCAGGTTATTGTCAACGGTTCCCGAACGGTCGTTGCCGGCCATGGTGTTTTCGAGACAGCCTACGGGGGCGTAATCATACACATTGGCTTTGGTGATGAGATGTTCGAATTTACCCTTTTCGGCTTCGCGCATCAGGCCTGCCATGGAACGCTCATCAAAATTGATAAGAAAAGGCGATCCCTGGCTGTCTGAAATCATCTCAATCACTTTGTTCAGCAGCTTTTCGGGAGAATGGCGATGCAGGCGCACGTTGGGTTTGGGTTCCAGTATCGGCGACATTTCATCAATTACTTCAAGGATGGCGTATGTCAAATCATTGGTGGCATCTTTGCCGTCGGCACCCATTCCTGACAAGGTAATCAGCTGGCCGTAACCTGCTGTAATTCCCTGGTTGGCGCCCACACGTATCATGGCATCGTAGGCGGTGTTGGCATGAATCCAGAAAGTTTTCAGGATTTCTTTTCCGAATTCCCTGCCCATACCGTCGGCGAGCGATTTTTCCCAGTAAGGATACAGGTATTGATCGATACGGCCAAAGGAAACGCCCGGTCCGGGATAGTTTTCGTCGCTCATCACCAGCATGTGGGTGAACCAGAGTGCCTGCACAGCTTCCCAGAAAGTTTCGGCCGGTTCCCAGGGGACTTTTTTCAGGTTTTCAGCCATTTGTATTAGCTCTTTTTTGCGCGTGGTGTCTGTTTCTTTTTCTGCTTTGCGAAGGCACAAAGCGTTGTATTTTTGTGCGAGGTCGCGGGGCATAGTGGCAGCGGTCATCATAGCACGGAGCTGAGCGCCTTTGGGGCCTTTTTTCTCTTCTGCCGTGAGGTTTTCGTAAAACCCGTTGAGTTCGGTGTAAATGCCTTTCCACCCGATGCGCAGTGCTTTGTCGTAACCGGGAATAATGTGTCCGGAAGTGGCCCCCGCATTGCCGTAGCCGTGGTCGTGAAACCATTTCATTTTGGCCCGTGAACCGCTTTTTCCGTAAATCAGTTTATTGACTGCCTTGGTTTCCTGTTCCGTCCAGCACATAGAAGTCATCAGGTTAAAACGGGCGCCGGCAATCAAATCACCGGGCAGGATTTCCTGCGGAACGTAATTGACAATGGTTTCTTTTACAAACCAGGCTTTGCGTTCGGGAAGACTCCAACGGAAAAAGTCGTCCGGTATTTCCACCTTGCGGGCGGTCTGTTTCATAGACGATTTAAAAGTCTCCAGAAAAGGATAAGTTTCGGGAACAATGTAATAAGTCAGCTCATCGTACTGGATATCCCAGGGAGTACCGGTTGTCCAGGCAGTAAATTCGTTGTTCCATTTTCTGGCGGTTCCCGAGAAATAATAATCTCTCAGCCACTGAATACGTTTGCTGAGTTTCTTCGGCTCTTTAATTTTGGGTATTTGCAGGACAGTTTCCATGATAACGGAATTTTATGTTTTTATTTTTGTAACGGATTGATTTTCCCGGATAGTCGCTTCAAGATGTTCGGCACCATGGTTGAGCATCTTGGTCATAAGGCTCACTGCTTTTTCCGGATTTTGGATTTTTATGGCTTCCACAATTTTTTTGTGGGCGTCAAAGACGGTTGTGCAGACTTCTGTTTCTGAAAAAAACAGGGTGGAAAGATGAAGATAAATATCACGAAATGAGTTCATCAACAAAGAATAGATAAAATTCCCGGAAGCCAGCGCAATGATTTGGTGGAATTTATAGTCCAGTGTGGCCACCGCTTCAAAATCGTCCCGGGTTATGATTGTTTCCTTATGGATAATTTCTTCCAATTGGTACAGGTGTTCTTCAGTCCTGTTTTGTGTGGCGAGGCGAACCATTTCGTTTTCAAAAAGCATTCTCATTTCAAGGATATCCTGCTGGATTTTCGGGTCCAGCGTTCCCTGATAATTAAGCAGGGAGAGCAGCAGCGGGATAGAACCTTCTTTACGAAAATCGTTTACCACCGTTCCCGACCGCGGCCTGATGGTTACTAATCCGCGCAATGCCAGTTCAATAAGCCCTTCGTGTACCACGGGCCTGCTCACTTTGAGCTGTGCTGCCAGCACTCTTTCCGATGGAAGCGTTTCGCCGATGGATATCTTTCCCGAAAGGATAAGTTCCTCAAACCTCGCTACGAAAACCTGTTTCAGGCTTTCCGTTGTAATCGGTTCTAATAGTTTTTCTGTCATAATGCTGCCGGTTGATGGTATTACCAGTTTGTAAAAATAGAAAATAATTGGATATGAAAGACCTGATGGCTGCCGGCGTGTTATTTTTCTGTAGGGGTTTTCGCTGTTGGTGAAGATGGCACGCTTTGCAAACGCGCGCCAGTGCAAAAATTTTTTAAAACGGATTTTCAGGGCGCCCGGGCGCGCTTTCCGTTATAGTCGGCTCAGCCCT
>CAZRAW010000226.1:0-2882 GCA_964598065.1 uncultured Lentimicrobiaceae bacterium | reverse complement strand
GAAGGATGACCGGCAATATACCAGTCGAAGTTGAATACTGCTGTAAAAGTATGGGCAAATCTACGGTTATCAACCCGAACGCCTATTTCATGAATTTCGTTCATTGCCCTCCAATCCCAGTTCTGACTGCCGACAAACACCCGGCTGTCATCCACAATGAAATATTTTGCATGCAGTACACCACCGGTCAGACTGTCAACCGGAAAAATACGGATTTGAATATTGGGTATATTTTTCAACGGGGCTATACTACTCCGGCTGTCACGAAGAAAAATACTGCCAAGCAAAATACGCACCTTTACACCGGCTCGCGCCTGCGCAACTATGGCATCCATAACCGGGGCCAGAGCTTTGCCGGGCTTATTGGTGATATAAAAAGCGGCAATATCAATGCTTTTTTTCGCCCCGTTGATCATGTCAAGCCAAACACGTTGGGTTCGAGGCACGCCCGGTTGTCCGTAAATGGTGGCCTCGGGCACACTCTCCACAATCTGGAATGTTGTGTCGGTGACCAAAGTATCGGCATTTGCCTGCGGTACCGCAAGACATAAAATCAATCCCGCCAAAAAGAAAGATAATTTTTTCATTGCATCTATCATTGTAATAAGGTTGTTGTTTTATTCATTTTTTGGACAAAAACCCGGGCTCCTCCCCAATTGCCCGCTGCAAATGTCATACTTAAAATTCCGTTATCCAAATAAAGATACGATAATCTCCATAAATGACATGGTTTATAAAATTATTTCGTGCGACAATAACCCGTTTGGCAGCCGCTCAGGCAAATATTATAAACAAGAGAAGCTGGAAAAGAAGGTAGAAGTAAATTCGGTTGAAAATATTAAAGTCACACTTAGGAAACTTTGTGTGACTTTATTATTTTTGTAACTGATTAAAATTTTTCATGCTATAAATCTCAAAACTATTAATTATGACAAAAAATTTAGACAAAATCAGGGAAAGTTTAAAAACCTACGGCATCAATGATGTTCTAGAATTAAACTATAATCTTTCTTATGAGGAATTGTATGATCATGAGCTTAACCATCACAACGAAGGTTATCAAAAAGGAACAGTTACCGGTAGCGGGGCTGTAGCCGTTGACACAGGCGTTTTTACAGGACGTTCGCCTAAAGATAAATATATTGTGGAAGAAGAAACCTCCAGAGATAATATCTGGTGGCGAAACGAGTTGCGGACTTCTTCCGATAACAAACCCATTTCAGAAGAAAACTGGAAATATCTTTACGATCTAAGTGCAAGCCGTTTAGACAAAAAGAAAATCTATGTTCAGGATGGATATGCCGGTGCCAATGATGACACACGTCTAAAAATCAGGGTTGTTACCGAAGTGGCATGGATGGCACATTTTGTTAAAAACATGTTTATCCGTCCCACAGATGAAGAACTTGAAAGTTTTGAACCGGATTTTGTCATGCTCAATGCATGCCAGACTGTAAATCCGCGATGGAAAGAAATGGGCATGAATTCGGAAGTATATACTGTTTTCAACCTGAAAGAAAAAAGGGCAATCGTTGGCGGCACCTGGTATGGTGGGGAAATAAAAAAAGGGTTCTTCTCAATCATGAACTATTACCTGCCGTTAAAAGGTATTGCTGCCATGCATTGTTCGGCCAATACCGATAAAGACGAAAAAAACACAGCCATCTTCTTCGGGCTCTCGGGAACAGGAAAAACAACCCTTTCAACGGACCCTAAACGATTACTGATTGGCGATGATGAACATGGCTGGGATGATGATGGCATCTTTAACTTTGAAGGGGGATGTTATGCCAAAGTGATTGACCTGAACAAAAAACGTGAACCCGATATCTGGAATGCCATCAGAAAAAATGCTTTGCTGGAAAATGTTGTAGTGGATAAACTCACTAACCGTATTGATTTTTCAAGCACCATGAAGACACAAAATACCCGTGTGTCGTATCCGATTTATCATATTGAAAATATTGTAAAACCGGTATCAAAAGCCGGTCATGCAAAAAAAGTTATTTTTCTCACGGCTGATGCCTTTGGCGTACTGCCTCCCGTTTCCAAATTAACACACGACCAGACCAAATATCATTTTTTAAGCGGTTACACCGCCAAGGTTGCTGGTACCGAGCGCGGAATCACCGAACCTCAACCCTCATTTTCAGCTTGTTTCGGAGCTGCATTTCTTTTACTTCACCCGACAAAATATGCTGAAGAACTAATCCGCAAGATGGAAGAACATGGTTCTGAAGCCTACCTCGTAAATACAGGCTGGATTGGTGGTGCCTATGGCCTCGGTAAACGTATTGACCTGCCTGTAACACGTAAAATCATCGATGCTATTCTTGACGACAGTATTGACAAAGCAGAATTTGAAACCATACCCTATTTTAATTTGAAAATTCCCAAATCCATTCATGGCATTGACAGTAAAATTTTTAATCCGAGAAATCTGTGGAACCACCCTGAAGATTGGGATGAAGCTGCTAAAAAACTGGCCGTGAAATTTATAGACAACTTCGGGCATTTTACCGATAATAAAGAAGGGAAGCGTTTGGTTGCTGCAGGCCCGCAGTTATAAACTTTTGTCTTTTTATAATCTGCCTCCCCGCTCACAGCATCCACGCTGTGAGTTTTCCGGCGCGCGAATGTTTCGCGTGCCTTTCCATGGCATACGCATCTCGCTTGTGCCCGCCCATCATTCATTTTCTATTCATATCTTTGCACCTCAACTGCACCAGCCATGGGATTCAAACAACTATCGTTAAAACTTCCTCCGGATTATTCACCGGAACAACTCCGTTACAAAGTATCCAAATCATTACATATCAATGATTTCTCCTTTCAAATTATACATAAAAGCCTCGATGCCCGCAAAAAAAGTTTCATCCATT
>CAZRAW010000225.1:0-2909 GCA_964598065.1 uncultured Lentimicrobiaceae bacterium | reverse complement strand
TATTTGCTTAAATAAGCAAAGGTTATATATATTTGTGCCATTATAAATTTTAAAGCATGCAACAATGAGTGATCAATCATCAATGAGTAATCAATCCTGTATCAGGCTGTTTGCCGACCGGAAAAAAATCGCTGCCTGTAAAGAGAGGCTGGCCGTCGAGGCGGTTCCCATTCACCAGCTGAGCAGTGTGCTGGCCCTGGCGGGAAACGAAGTGCGACTGAAAATCATGTTTCTGTTGCATGAAGAAGCGGAGTTGTGCCCCTGTGACCTTTCCGATATTCTCGGAATGAGCATTCCGGCGGTTTCCCAGCATCTGCGCAAAATGAAAGATGGAAACATCGTCACCACACGAAGGGAGGGGCAAACGCTTTTCTACTCGCTTAAATCCCAACATTTAGATTTACTCAAAGTAATTTTCAATCATATCAATATTTTAAATGCACAGAAGGAATTTGTATGAAAACGAAAAAATTAAATTTCTGGCAGTCGAAAACATTTTTGGGAATTGTTACTGTTTTTGCAGTTCTTATGATGGCGTTTCCTTATTATGGATCCGCTTTTCATCCGGACAACAAAAAAAAGATCGCCATTGTTCATAAAAAAGATATTCAAACACTGCATCTTAATGTTGAAGGAATGACTTGCTCTGTCTGTAATAGCAACGTAGAAAATGCCGCGTATCAGGTAGGAGGAGTTATAAGCGCAAAAGCCGATTACCATACGGGCAAAGCTGTGGTAAAATTTGACAAATCCAAAACTTCGGCAGATAAAATCATCAAAGCTATTGATGCCACCCGCTATAAAGTGGTTGGAGACACATTAGAACACTAATTTTGTTAATGTAAATTATTAAGAACTTGCTTAAATAATAAATTCGAAATTCAAGAAATAAATACAACTTTTTGACGTAAGAATTTAAACTAAATTTTTAAAATATGGAAACGATTCATCCTATGATTGTCCATTTCCCCATAGCACTTTTGCTAACGGCAACTTTTATCAGCACATTGGCAGTCATATTCAAAAATAAGAGGGAAGAGTTAAAGATTGTTCTTTACTGGATTTTGATTCTCGGGGCTATTAGTGCTTTGGCGGCGCTGTTTAGCGGCCTTTACGAAAGCGAAAGAGTCATACATGACGAAGCCATCCATAAAATTATGGAAGTCCACAAGTTTTTGGGCTTTGTAATTGCCTCCGCATTTGTTTTGATTACATTGTGGTTTATCATTAGAAAACGTAAAATTCAGTTCAGGGAGTTGTTGATAATTACATTGTTTTTAATCGGTACCTCTTCTGTCCTCGTTTACTCAGCCTATCTGGGAGGCAAAATGGTTTATGAAGAAGGAGCCGGCGTTAAGCCCATGGAAAAATATATAATGGAAATGCCTGGTGGAAGCCTGTATAATCAAAAGGAAGATACCATCATACCCAATGTCGGAAAACAGGTGGAACATGAACAGCCTGGAATAGAAAAAGGTGCAAATTCTCCTCAGGACTCAACGGACAACCACGAGCATTCACACTAACAAATACAAGTAGAGGTTATTAACAAATTAAAAGTAAATAGTTACCGGGCTGGGCACTGACCAATCCAATGATTTTGATTCACAAATAGCGGCAACTACCATACGCACAAGGCATGAGGCACAAGCGCCTGCTTGTGCCTCCACTTGATTCAATGTTAAAAAATTATAAATTTATATTTAAGCATTTGCTTAAATAAGCAAAGTTGTATATCTTTGTGCCGTCATTAATTTTAAAATATACAAAAATGAATGATCAATCAACGAGTAACCAATCATGTATCAGGCTGTTTGCCGACCACAAAAAAATTGACGCCTGTAAAGAGAGAGTGGCCGCCGAAGCAGCTCTTATTCACCAACTAAGCAGTGTGCTGGCCCTGGCCGGGAACGAAGTGCGACTGAAAATCATGTTTCTGTTGCATGAAGAAGTGGAGTTGTGCCCCTGCGACCTTTCCGATATTCTCGGGATGAGCATTCCGGCGATTTCCCAGCATCTGCGAAAAATGAAGGACGGAAACATCGTCGCCTCACGACGAGAGGGACAGACGCTTTTTTACTCGCTTAAATCGCAACATCTTGACTTACTTAAAATGATTTTCAGCCATATCAATATTTTAAGCGCAAAGGAGGAGCTTGTATGAGTGCAAAAAGATCAAACACAACCAAACTGGCAGGCACAGGCATTTTTACTGCCGTAGCTGCTTCATTGTGTTGTATTACCCCTGTATTAGTGCTTATTTCAGGAGCAACAGGCGCAGCTTCAGCTTTTTCCTGGTTGGAACCTTTCCGGCCCTATCTTATTGGAATAACCGTTCTTGTTCTCGGCTTTGCCTGGTATCAAAAACTGAAACCCCGAACAGCTGAAGAAATAGAATGTGATTGCGAAACAGATAAAAAAGCCTCTTTTTGGCAGTCGAAATTATTTTTGGGAATTGTTACTGTTTTTGCTGTCCTTATGATGGCATTTCCTTATTATGGATCCGTTTTCTCTCCGGACCCAAAACAAGAGGTCGCCATTGTTAGCCAAAATAATATTCAAACACTACATCTTAATGTTGAAGGAATGACCTGCTCTGCCTGTGATAACAACGTAGAAAATGCCGCGTATAAGGCAGGGGGAGTGATAGATGCAAAAGCCGATTACCGTACGGGCAAAGCAGTGATCAAATTTGACAAATCCAAAACTTCGGCAGATAAAATTATTAAATCTATTGATGCTACCAGCTATAAAGTGGTCGGACATTCATTGGAACACAACAACAAAAAGGTTGTCCGTATTCATCAAAATAATATTCAGATACTGCATCTTAATATTAAAGGAATGACTTGCTCTGTCTGTGATAACAACGTAGAAAATGCTGCGTATAAGGCAGGAGGAGTGATAGA
>CAZRAW010000224.1:0-2920 GCA_964598065.1 uncultured Lentimicrobiaceae bacterium | reverse complement strand
CGTTCCTCCGTTAATCGATTATTTTTAATAGTCATTTTTTTATGAATTTGGAATCATCAATTATCAATATATAAATAGCGAAGAAGTCTAAATCGACTTCAACGCTTAAAAAATTGTGATCGGAAAAATAATTATAACTTAGTCAGAAGGCCGTAGGTTTCAGGCCTGCGGTCACGGTAAAACTGCCAGGTGTTTCTTACTTCATCAATCATATCGAGATCAAAATCTGAAACAAGCAATTCATCTTTATCTTCCGAAGCCTGTGCGAAGATTTGTCCACGAGGGTCAACAAAATAAGAAGACCCGTAAAATTTACCGAGATTCCATGGTTTTTCTTCACCCACTCTGTTAATGCAGCCCATAAAATACCCGTTAGCGACTGCATGTGCCGGCTGTTCCAGTTTCCATAAATACTGGGAAAGGCCTGCCACTGTAGCAGACGGATTGTAAACTATCTCGGCCCCATTCAATCCGAGGCATCTTGCCCCATCGGGAAAATGCCTGTCGTAGCATATATAAACGCCCACTTTAGCATATTTTGTCTGGAAAACCGGATAGCCTAAATTGCCGGGTTTAAAAAAGAACTTTTCCCAGAATCCGCTGGTGTGCGGAATATGACTTTTGCGATATTTCCCAAGATAGGTTCCGTCGGCATCAATTACAGCGGCAGTGTTATAAAATACTCCGGGCTGCTCTTTCTCATAAACAGGTACAATGATAACCATATCATACTTTTTTGCATATTCAGCGATGCGTTCCACGGTTGGGCCCGGAACCGATTCTGCTGAAGCATACCACTTTTTGTCCTGGCCAGGGCAGAAATACGGAGTGCTAAATATTTCCTGAAGGCAAAGTATCTGAACCCCCTTTTTACCGGCTTCCTCAATAAATGGAATATGTTTTTGAAACATTGCTTCTTTTATTTCAGCAATATTTCCTTCACCCTCTGTTAAGGGCAGGCTCATCTGAATTAATCCTGATTTTACGATTCTTGGCATAATAATATGTTGTTAAATTTTAAAAGTATTTTTTTACAATGAAATTGTTTAAAGCTAATTTATTATTACTTAACCAAATGTCTGTAAATCAAAAAATAAATATCTTTTTTATTAACCCACCCCGACACCCCTCCGAAGAGGGGAATTAAGGAATTTATTTTTTGATTTACAGTGTTTTGATTCATACTTTTCATTTCAAACTTTAAACAATTTTAATCTGATATTTTTGCAATGGAATCATCTGTTACACTGATTGTACATTCTCAAAGTATCCCTTTCACTTTTGAACGTTTAATGTATTTACCATAACCTTTTTTAAGCTTACATTGCTCATCTTCAATAGCAATTTGTCCGCGCAATAAGACTGTTTTTACTTTACCTGTCAGTTTCCATCCTTCATAAGCTGAATAATCCACATTCATATGGTGCGTATCAACAGAGATAGTATGTTTTGCATTTGGATCGAACAACAGAATATCGGCATCGGAACCGGGCGCAATAGTTCCCTTGCGGGGGAACATCCCGAAAAGTTTGGCGGGATTGGTGCTCGTAACTTCAACAAATTTGTGAAGTGAAATCTTTCCTTTGTCCACTCCCTCGGAAAAAAGTAATTCCATCCGGTGTTCAATGGACGGGTGACCATTAGGTATTTTTGAGAAATCATCTTTCCCCATTAGTTTTTGATCCCAATTAAAAGGGCAATGATCGGTGGCCACAACTTCTACCAATCCCTGGTTGATTCCTGCCCAAAGAGTTGTTAGGTCTTTCTTTTCACGTAAGGGCGGACTCATGACCCATTTGGCACTTTCAAACCCCTTGTCATATAAAGAGGCATCAAGCGTAAGATACTGGATGCACGTTTCTGCAAAAACCTGCTGGTTGCGGCGCGTAGCATTCCGTACCGCATTCAGCGCCCCTTCGCATGTTACGTGGACAATATAACTTGGGCAGCCCGTAGAATTTGCCATATCGACAAATCGTTCACTTGCTTCTTTTTCCGTTTCTTCCGGCTGTGATAGGTAATGGTATAAGGGAGAAAGCTTACCCTCGCTTTTGTATTTGGTAATGAGGTCATCAATCATATCGCCGTTGGTGGCATGAACGGTAACCATACCCCCGTGCTGTTTAACTTCCTCCATCAGCTCTACCATCTGCAAGTCATCAATCATTAAAGCACCTTTGTAGGCCATGAAGGTTTTGAAAGAAGTAATGCCTTCTTTCTCAATCATATTTTTTATTTCTTTTTTTGTGTCAGGGTTAAAGTCGGTTACAGCCATATGAAAGGCGTAATCACTCACACAGTTATTATCTGACCTTGAACGCCATTCGTCAAGTGCTGATTGAAGGGAGTGGCCCTGCTTTTGTATCACGAAGTCAATTACCGAAGTAGTACCGCCATACAAAGCAGCCCGGGTACCGGTTTCGTAATTGTCGCTTGAGGAGGTTCCCATAAAAGGCATTTCGAGATGCACATGAGAATCAATTCCACCCGGAAAAACAAGCAGCCCCGTTGCATCAATTATTTTATCGGCTTTCATAGGGAGATTTTTGCCGATGACCTTTATTTTTTCACCTTCGATGAAGATATCTGCCACACTATCTGATGCGACAGTGATGATTCTTCCGTTTTTTATTAATACTGACATAGTAAAAAAATTAAAATTTATAAATATTCATTTTCATCTTTAGCATCCACTTCGTGAGCATCCAATAGAGGAGAAAAAATGAAATTCCAAAAGCAACAAACCAGGTGTAAGAATAGAAATTAACCAAAGCCTTATGAGGTAGTTAATTACAGTATTCATCGGCAATGGCTATTGCCTGTGAGATGATGTTCATCCCCTCTTCAACCTGTTCTTTTTTGATGTTCAAAGGTGGTGCCACGAAAATATAGTTCCAACGGACAAAAGTGTACAATCCCA
>CAZRAW010000223.1:0-2927 GCA_964598065.1 uncultured Lentimicrobiaceae bacterium | reverse complement strand
CTAAGATATAATACCTGATAGCTGTCTCTGAAAGTTTATAGCAGTAATTCAATTAAATTTCTCGCTGCATTTGGTGGTCTATGTCATAATAAAACAGCCGCTAACTTTTACAGATAGCGGCTGTTTTTTAAAATTTGAAAGATGTTATTATTTATTAGCCGGGTTTGTTCCCGAAGCATCTTTTCCTGTTGGATAAGCCGGCATTGCTTTTGGAGGCTTAGGCAGATTCATGGGGTGTGCTTTGATTTTCTTCATAAGATACTCAATTGCCGTATCGAGTTGTTTATCTTTTCCAGCCATTACGGCACCTGGTAAATCATCCACGCGGATGTCGGGGCTGACACCATGATTTTCGATAACCCATTTTGAATCCAAACCATAGATACTATTCTGAGAGACAACCAGTTTGCCACCATCGGTCAACGTCCAGACGTTGCTATAACCTCTGACGCCTCCCCAGGTTCTGGTTCCGATAAGTGGTCCCAAACCGTATTTGCGGAAGTAGTAGGGGAACATGTCGCCATCGGAAGCGGAATAATGGTTGATAAGTGTTACTTTGGGGCCGTACAGTACCTGTCCGGGATAGCGTTCGGCAGCGCCGACACGGTTGGTACTCATGCCTATAAGAATACGACGCAAACGTTCGAGAATGATTTGATCAATAAATCCGCCGCCGTTAAAACGATCATCGATGATAAGTCCGTGTTTACTGAGTTGCGGATAAAACTGATGGACAAACTGATCCATTCCCAATGCTTCCATGTCGGAAAGATAGATATAACCGATTTTTCCATCGGATTTACGGTTTACGTAGTTGCGTTTGGTACGAATCCAGTTGAGAAGCCGTAAGTTCAATTCGTTGGCAATGGGTTTGACAACGACGGCGTGTGAATCTTTTCCGGAAGGATTGTTGGCGAGTGTCAATGTAACCTGTTTTCCAACAGTGTTGACAAACAAACTGTAAGGATTGACCGGGGCTTTAAGCTGTTTCCCGTTTACAGCGAGCAGATAATCGCCCTGTTTGGCATTTACACCAGGTTCGGTAAGTGGCGAATGATATCCGTTTCTGGTATTGTCGCCCTGAAAAATCTTTTTGAAATAGTATCGACCCGAAGCTTTGTTAAGGCCGAAATTGACGCCGAGCAATCCGGTGGGATTGTATTTGCCGAGATAGTCATCATCGCCACCCCAGACATAGGTGTGTGAGTTTTCCAGTTCACCAATCATTTCTCCGATAAGATAGTTCAGATCTTCGCGTGAACCGAGCTCCGGAAGTAGTTTAGCATAGTTTTTCCCTACTTTTTCCCAGTTGACACCATTCATATTTGTATTGTTGAAGAAGTTGTTGAAAAGGCGCCACGACTGATGATACATTTCATCCCATTCGGCACGGGGATTAACCAGTGTTTTCATGTTTGCAAGGTTCAGATAAGAGGCCTTTTGTCCGTTTTTTGCTTTGGATGAAATCAAATAGAATTTTCCTTTCTGAGTATAAAGAATAGTGCTGCCGTTGGCACTCAATGCAAAGGCGCCCACATGGTTATCTACAACGGTAGATTCTTTTTTTGTGGTCAGATTATAAGCCTTAATAGCTGAATAACCGCTTCCCGGCAAAGGCCCTTCGATGGTTTGCAGCGGGGATGTCTGGAAGAAAATGTTGCTTCCGGCAGCCTGAAGATTTCCATAATCATTGGGTTGGATGGGAAGCGGAACAGCCCGCTCCATCAAACCGCTAATATCGACGGTAATAGGGGCGCTTGCTCCCGGTTTCCATGCTCCGGAATGTGTTGTTTTTTTCTTGGCAACATTGGGAATTCCTTCATCCGATTTGGGAGCAAAAGGCGATTTTTCATTTTTTTGCAGTGTAGCCACATAAACACCGTCCATTTTTAAAGTAGCAATATTGAATTCGGTTTCACTAAAAGTGGGATTTTCATGCCGTGCCGAAATAAAATAGAGGTATTTGCCATTAGGTGAAAACAGAGGTTCGTTGTCGGCATATATTCCGGTGCTTATTTTTGAAATTTTGTGGTTGTCAAGATTATAGAAATAAATCTGTGGCAGTCCGCTCTTATTGACTTTACTGTAAGCTATCCATTTGCCATCGGGTGACCAGCTATAATCACTGATAGGACTCAGCTTATCCTGATCAATAAGAACAGCTTTTTTGTCTTTGATGTTAAGATACCAAAGCCGCTGCATGTTGTCGGCGAAGGCAATTTTGTTACTTCCAGGCGACCAGACAGGATTGAGGAAATAACCCTTTTTGAAGTGTGTCAGGATTACCTGTTTTCCGGAGCCGTTGGCAGGACGCATGGCAAGTTCATTTCTGCCGGGACTATCGGTCAGATAAACAACCCATTTGCCATTGGGTGACCAGGCAGCGTATTGTTCCTGTGCATTTGAAGTATGGGTCAGGTTACGGATAGCACCGTGTTTGGCCGGAACGGTGAAAATATCGCCACGGGCATCAAACAGCGCACGTTTTCCGTTAGGAGCAATATCGAAACTCCGGATTTGTTTGTTTACGGTTACCCAGCGCGGACGGCTACGGGTACCATCGTTGGGGACCGTAACCTCTATTTTATGTAATTTTTCGGAAGGAAGGTCAAGCACATACAGCGAACCTCCATCCTGGAAGACAATACCGTTGTTGCCGAGTGAAGGCCAGTCCACATCGTAGTCTTTGAAATGAGTGATCTGCCTGAATGCTTTGGTGCCGATGTTGTATGCCCAAATGTTGAGCCTGTGGTTGGCGCCCCGGTCGGAGGCAAAGTAAATAGTGTTTTTGTACCACATGGGATAGGTGTCGGTGCCTTTCCATTTGGTAACCTGTTGTATTTTATCTGTTTTAAAATCATAAATCCAAATATTTTGTGCCAGACCGCCGGTATAGCGTTTCCATGTCCGGAAATTCCGGAAAATCC
>CAZRAW010000222.1:0-2929 GCA_964598065.1 uncultured Lentimicrobiaceae bacterium | reverse complement strand
GGGGGGAAATGTAGGAAACGTGGGAAACTTAATAAGTGAAGAATGAAAAATTGGTTTCCGATATTTCCTAAGAATCCGATGTGCTATAACTATTCATTTTTCACTTTTCGCTCACTTACCTTTGTGTATTTGTTGTGTTCGTGTTCCAACAGGTTATTTTCTTTGAATTGAGAAATGTATTTTTCAGCGGTTTTGTCTTTAATCTGCAAAGTTTGGGCTGCGGTTAGGTATCCCTGCCGATTGAATATGTTGGGTAAAGCATTGAAAAATTTTAGTTTAATCCCTTTTAGCTTGTTATAGGGAAGACTTTGGAAAACTGCAATAGCATGTTTTTCAAGCGTAAAGGCGATACTTATAGCCGTTCGGAAATCGGTTTCATTACAAATAATGGGATTTGCAAATACTGCATCTTCCGGCATGCGGAGTGCACTGAGTACCATGGCAATACGAAAGGTAATCAATCCCAGCCTACGACTGTTGGCATTGAAATCGTTACCCAACAACATGCGGTTGCGTTTAAAAAGCTTATTGAATTCGTCAGTAAAACGTTCGCCCTGTTCTGCTGTAAGAGAGAACCGCAATGGATGCGGCTGGTTAATAAGTAACTGATAAAGCTCATAAATACGGTGTCCACGGTCTTTGAAGAACGCTATGTAGTCAGTATTCCGATACGAAACGAAAGGATTTTTAAAATCGCTGTAATCTTCAAAAGCGTAATAGAGAAACCGGCTAAAGAGGCCGTTTTCCACATCCGGCATTATGTTAAGTACCTGCCTCGGTGTGCCTGAGAGTATCATGGCTAAATGTGGGTCGTCAATTTCAATGTATTCATTGTCTTTACGCCGGAACATATTGGTGCTCTCATGGTGAAAAGCTTTTCGCAGGACATCACTAAAATTACCCCATTCCTGCTTTAATGTTCCTGATAAAGTATCGGCCTCTGTTTCAAAGATAACCCCTTTAAAATCGTTGTCGGATAGTGCCTGGATAAATGCAGAGGAACTGCTGTTGGCAGGGATAAAAAACATTTTGTGTTTTGGCTCGCGAGGGTGTTCGACCCCTTGTCGTTGATTTTTGTTCAGGTTGTTATAGTTCTCCAATACCGATTCATATTCCTGCCTTTCTCTATTGGTTTGTTCTACAATTGATTTATGGATTTCCAAGCCAAAGTATTTTGCCCATTTTAGTTTTCCCTTGCCAGATCCGGCAGGGGCAGTGATAAAAGCATACAGATGCGCTGAGACGGGCTCATCGAAATACAATCCTTCGATATTGGGCAAACATCCGCTTATCACTGAAATAGCTCCAATGAGGAATACATCCTTTTCGGTGTTTTCCTGAAACATGTCGGTACTTTCCTTTAGTATTTCAGGAAGTTGTTCGTAAACTTCGGAAGGAATTTGCGGGGTGTTGAAAATGAATTCTTCAACCCCCAATTCATCTAAAGGGGATTTTGTAAAGGTGTCAACCCCGGAAGAGTTGGGCAAAGATTGTTTCGGGTATTTTGTTACCAAACTTATTCCGGCTTGTTGTGCGAGGTGGTAAAAGGTTTTGATAGTTACACCATGACCTTTTGCCTCTATGCATTTATCGTACTGTTTGTTGCAGACAGCGTACGAATAATCAGGGTATAAATGACTGACACGATGAAAGTAATCCCTGCCGTTTTCGCCAAATTCATCGGCAAAAGCAAAGCCAATATCCCGCCAATCAGCGTAATTGGTGGTAATGTCTGCATGAGAGGATTCCAGTCTTTGAATTATTATTTCAATATCATTTACCTGTAAACCTCCTGAAGAAGATTTAAAAGCGTTATTTGATACGGATAAATTATTTGGTTCATTATGTAAGATTTGCTGGTCCGGTTGTTCTAACCACTCCAGCGGATTAAACGTTTTTCTTTCCATTATTGTAAATATTTGGGATTGATGTAAACTGCTGCATCATACGGGATGAAACAGGCTCTTGATGTGTCCTTCCCCGATTGGTCAACTTCCAATTGGTAAGTTTGAAAGATGTAATTTGAAACGGCTTTGAAAAAGTCCTGATGTTTTGCCTGGGTAATATCAATGGGAATTATCCATTTCAAGCCATCGCCAGATGGCGAAACGAACAGCAGCTCGGTTTCAAAATACGGGTCTTTTAATAACGACTCTTTCACAGAGTCTATATTTGAGATATGGTCAAAATCAATGGTTAACAAACCGGAATGAGAAAGCAATGCTTTATCGTTTCGTTTTGAGAATGTTCCTGAGAAAGTAACATAATCAAAGTTGTAAGCTTTGTATTTACGCGCTTTCTTAACATCAGCAATATTGCGGAGCGTATTTGTACACATAGCAAATGAATTACCCCGAATCAGATTATATATTTCTAACAGATTTACTGTTTTTGAGGGAATGATATTTGAGACAGGATGATTAAAATAACTGCATTGTGGCATTTTCATCTTTGGTTTTTGAATTTCCATGGTTTTCTGTATTGTTTTCTGGAAAGTATTATCTCTGTGGAAATTTTTTTCCTCTCCAATGCGTAAATGAAGCTCTTCATTTATCAACCGGTATAAGTCCCGTCCCTCTTTTTTGAAATATAATTTTGCAAAGTCAAATGCATCACCATCGGGAATGCTGTTTTCAGTATCGGTATGCCTGGCACAATTATCTACTATGGAAATCATTAATGAAAACTTGTTTTCGTTAAATGGATTTTGGGCAGGTTTGCAAACCCTTCCCGAAAGGGAAAGGAGTGTTTCGTCTGTGTAATATTGTCGTAGCACATGGGAATAAATATTTAGTCCGTAGTGCGTCTTTTTTAAGATGGCTTTTCTGCTAATTTCCATGGTTTCCTGATTTTAAGATTGAGTAGTTGGATTCAAGGATATTTTCAATATCAGAAAGCTTGTAGTAGAACTTGCCATTTATGCGGCTGT
>CAZRAW010000221.1:0-2932 GCA_964598065.1 uncultured Lentimicrobiaceae bacterium | reverse complement strand
GGACCGCCAAAAGCCCATCCCAGTCCGCCACCGACCCATTTGGCATAATTGTTTGCGCCACCACGACGGAAATAAGCTGTCCCTGCAGGTCTGTGAGCACCTCTATTGTATGCTGTACTCCCTCCTTCGGGTTTTTGTGCCGATGACGTCCGCTTCCATTTCATGATAAAATAAAAACCAAGGCCCACTAAGAAAAGCAGAATAAGAAATCCCATAGCTGAAAATTTTTAAGATTGATCAATCATGTACTCTTTCTCCTCAAAGCTTATGCCAAAGCTTTCCAGTTCCCTCAAAATCGGTTCGTACATGTCTTTATCGATAGGACGGTGAATACCGGTCTTTTTAATTTTTCCGGTGGCCAGCAATTTGGTGGCAATACCGAGCGGAAATCCTACTGTCCTCGCCATAGCTGTATTTTCCCTATTCTCTCCAATCACTGCCATTGCCGAAATAATCATTTTGTTTTCATTACCCAACCGGTATTTAAATTCGTGCTGCATAATGAGCATGTCTTTATCATCCGGATCCATAGCCCATTTTTCCTCTAATAATTTTTGAAGTATCTGTGCAGGTGTAGCATTTTTCAGTCCTATTTTTCGTTTATCAAAAATCCCCAACCATTTAAGTTTCTCTAACACCACCGGATCGGAAGCTTTCTGACAATACTCCTGTAATTTTATCTCCACAGGAACATTGGGCTCATATTGCATAAACGAATTGATAAAATCGCGATAGGTCATATTTTCCGAGTCTTCCATAGGATAAGTATCGTCAGTAGCACCGAGCTTTACAAAAACATCCCATGCTTTTGCAAAGCCTGGCCGGCGAATGGTGCCGCGATACATAGAAGGAATGTTTTTCAAACCGTAAATTTCACGATATTTCAGTGAATCGCGGTTGGAATAGATCTCAAAATCACCATATTGTAATATCTTACGCGTCATAATGCGGTCGAACAACTTGGAGTATGGAATGTATTTGTAACGTCCGCGTTGAATGAATTGCGACACGCCGTTTCCGGCAAGTACAACATTGCGGGGATTCCAGGTAAGTTTATAATTCCATGGATTATTATCACTTTCGGGAGCTACCAGTCCTCCTGTAAAAGAGTTGAAAGAAAGGATCTCGCCTCCCATTTTCTGGATACGATGAATCACCCGCATGGCCGACATATGGTCGATGCCGGGGTCAACGCCCAGCTCCATCAAAATGGGTACTTTAGCTTTTTTGGCAAGCTCATCATATTTTTTAATTTCGTCCGTAACATAGGAAGCTGTTAACATGGGCTTACGTAAATCAATACATTTCTTGGCCACCAAATGATGCATAAAAGCCGGCAACATAGAGATGACAATATCGGATTTGGCAATGGTGCGCCAGCTTTCCATATCGTCGGCGATATCGAAAACAATGGCATTGCCACGGGAGTTCCCGTTTACTTTTTTACGAGCCATCTCTTCATTTATGTCAGCCACCGTAATGTGCCAGTCGTATTTGGGCGCATTTTCAAGCAAATATTCTATAAGGCTGTGGGTGGACAAGCCTGCTCCGAGAACAAGGATATTTTTCATAAAATATTTTTTATATACTTTTTAAAAAGGCCACCGGTCATGCGGTAGCCATGATATTAATTCTTTAAATGTTCTTTCAGATAATGATAATCGGGTGTTAATTCTCCATGATATAAAATCATGGCTTTTTTCAATGGATTGGGAATCTGTAACTGCTCAAACAGAACTTCAAAATCGGCCTCCAACAAACCGGGCAAAAACTTTATCAACGCATCACTAAAAGCTTGCGAAGCTTCACGGGGCAACTCGCTGGGCAAGATATCTACAGCCATTACCAAAACACCCTCGCCATCAAAACCCATTACCGGCTTGCGGGTCTCAGGATTATAAACAAAAACAGGATCTTCAATGGCAGTACCCGAATGGGTAATTTCTACGGAACCGTCCGGATCACAGGTAACGTCGCCAATGACTTCAAGTTTCAGGCTTTCCTTTTTCCACAATGTTTCGAAGTAATCTTTGGTTACAATACGAGGATAGCGGTCATCCCAATACATACAATTCATAAGTACAGTGAGGTGCGGTAAATATTGCTCAAAAACGCCCTCAAAACGTTCGGGATAATGGTAATATTCCTGTAAATCAAAACTTTTACCGGCCTCTTTCGGACGTGCGAGGTGCTTTTCTTCAAATACCACTTTATAAATCACGTTGGAGGGAAGATTATCCTGCTTTCCCAATTTCAACAAATCGGCAGGAGAGATTTCGATTCCCGGCAAAAGACCAAGTATCTCCTGCGCTCCTTTCGAAACATTACCGTAGCCTGTGATTCCGACCACCACAGGAGCCATCCCTGCCGGCAATCCGTTACGCGCAATTTCCTTACCCACAGCCGATACAGAAGCTTTTGCATCCTCTAACGAATCGTAATGATGGGTTTGTTTTAAATTTAAAAATGGTGTGTCTAAGCCTTTTCTTTTCAAACGCTGCCCCAGCGACCACAACGAATTAATCATTCCGGCCAGACCGGCAAAATGTCCGAAAAAAATCAACCGGCGTCCCTGTGCATCCACTATTCGTTCATAATCGATAAGATTGATTTTATGCTCCATCATATTGCGAAGCAACGGCATATTATAAGACTGGCCTTTAATGGTATGACTGAAAAAAATATAGGTCTTGTGCGCATTGAAATAATCTATTGGCATCTCTTTCACTCCCAGCACCACATCTGCATCTAAAGGTTCTTCACGCAGCACAGCTCCTGCCCGCAGGTATTCATCATCCTTAAAAACCCGCTTTCGGGAAGGGACAACCTGTATCTCTATGCCTTTTTCAACCAACTGTCTTACATGCTCCGGGACAAGAGCTACCCTGCGCTCCATCAGATATTTATCTTCGTAACGAATACCAATCTTATG
>CAZRAW010000220.1:0-2952 GCA_964598065.1 uncultured Lentimicrobiaceae bacterium | reverse complement strand
TGCTTTTTTAATTGCTCTATGAGGTCGTTTGGATTGATTTTATTATTAATCACATCTTTTAACACCATACCCACACCGAGCGACACCGATTTTTTATTGGTATAAAGAAAAGCCATGGCTTCGCCGTTAAAATAACTTCCTGTCATTTCAATGGTAACCCCCTCACCACTTTTCACATTAAACCGGTCATTTATAACATTTTCATCCAGGCCAATGACTTCTTTCACAGCAATAGCGACAGTATCCGGTTTAATTTTCTTTCTGAGACCTAATGACTTTGCAAAAAGAGAATTCACACCATCAGTAGCAATAACACAGTTGGCGAACACATCTCCCTGAGGGCGATCGGTTTTCACGCCAATAACTTTTCCGTCTTTCATCAGAGCCTCTTTCACCACGGTACTGTTTACAATTAAAGCACCTGCTTTTTCAGCCTCACCGGCAAGCCAGCGATCAAATTTAGCCCTGAAAACAGTATGGCAGTTATAAGGTTTTTTATTAAAAGATTCGTTTTTATGGTTAAATCCCACAGAAGAACCCTGATCAAGAATCCATATCCTTTGGTCAATGACGTGCCTTTCTACAGGAGCATCGCCGGGGAATCCATCTACAATATCCTTCATACAGTCGCTGTAAAAGACACCTCCCATCACATTTTTCGAGCCGGGAAGACGTCCTCTTTCTATGACAATAACCCGAACTCCGGCTTTGGCAAGCACAATAGCTGCTGCAAGGCCTGCAGGGCCTGCTCCCACAACTATCACATCATATTTTAACTTACTGCTCATTTTTAACTGGTGTTAATATTTGTTTTTTTAATTCCGCAATCAGCCTGGGAATAAACTTAATGGCATCTTCCACAATACAATAAGTAGAGACATCGAAAATAGGAGCGTTTTTATCGGTATTCACGGAAATAATTATATCGGAAGTTTGCATACCGACCAAATGCTGGATAGCTCCCGAAATACCACAGGCAATATATAATTTGGCATGAACCGTTTGTCCGGTTTGTCCCACCTGCCGGGTTTGAGGCACATATCCCAATTCAACGGCTTTTCGTGAGCCTGCCCACGTGCCACCGAGCACATCCGCCAGTTCCTTTATCATATAAAAATTATCCTTGTTTCCCATTCCCTTTCCCCCGGATACAATCACATCATAAAAACCGAGGTTAACATTTCCTTCAGATGAAACAACCCTTTTCAGTATCTTTTTTACAATCAGGTCTTCTGATAAATCTGTTTTTTCTCTTATTATTTCTCCCTCTTTAGGTTGCTCTACAGGAATGGCCTGAAAGACTCCGGGTCTTACCGTCGACATTTGCGGACGATCCTTTGGACAAATAATAGTAGCCATTAAACTACCGCCAAAAGTAGGACGGGTCATCAACAGCATGCCGGTTTCCGGATCAATTTCCTGTTTTGTAGTATCGGCGGTTAATCCGGTTCTAAGTTCCGTAGCTACAGTACCCGAAAGATCGCGTCCCTGCGTAGTAGCGCCAATAAGAAATATTTCCGGTTTATACTTGATAACCAGTGCCGAAAGTGCACTGCGATAAGGTTCGGTTCGGTAATCTTTAAAGATTTCATCTTCAATAACGTAGAACTTATCTGCACCAAATCTGAAAGCTTCTTTAGCGAGATGAGAAACAGACTTCCCAATGGAAACGGCACCCACCTCACAATCAAGCTGTTTTGCCAGCTCCCGCGCTTTGGTTAACAGTTCAAAAGAGACCGGATGGGCCACCCCATCGGTTTGTTCTATAAACACCCAAATATTCTTATAACGGGATATTTCGTGGTCTTTTTCGGTTAAATCAATCGTTTTGTCCATACTATAAATCTTTTTTCAAAAACGGGATTAAAATATCTGAAGTTTTTTGAACCAGCTCTACAACAGAACCGGTCAGGGTTTCTCCTCTTTGCCTTTTTTCAGGAGTAAACGCTTTTTTAACCTTGGTAGGAGAATGTTTCAAACCACATTGTTCCCTGTCGAGGATAACGTTTTCGCTGGACAATCTTTCAATTTTCGATTGAGCAGCTTTGATTAACCACGGCAAGGGGGAATGAGAAAGTTCATTCAAACTCTCCTCCACCGTAAAAAAGGCCGGCAGCGGAACCTGCAGGATTTCCTGCCCAAATTCGGTTAATCTTGTGGCAACAGCTCGTTTTTTTTCAAAGTTTACTTCATCCAATTTAATCAAATAGGTTACCAAAGGCACGTTAAACCGGGTGGCAATACCGGGTCCCGTCTGGGCAGTATCTCCGTCTATGGCCTGTTTGCCGGCAAAGAAAAGATCAACTTCTCCTTCCAGCTCAATAATTTTTTTGGCGCCTTCAAAAAGTGCATAAGAGGTGGCTAACGTATCGGAACCGGCAAAAACGCGATCGGACAATAGATAAGCCTTGTCTGCTCCTCGTGATAAGCACTCTTTTAAAGCCTCCGTTGCCTGCGGAGGTCCCATGGTTAAAACGGTTACTTTTCCACCGTGTTTTTCCCTTAATTTTACCGCTTCTTCGACGGCGTGGGCCTCAAAAGGATTCAGGATGGCAGGAACGCCTTCCCGAATCAGCGTTCCCGTTTCATAGTTCACTCTTACCTGTGAAGCATCGGGAACTTGTTTTATAAATACCAAAGCATGCATAAATATAGCTTTATCGAAAATTTAAGAACCTGTTTATTATTAAACGACTGCAAAAGTATAAAAGTTCCAAGTAAAAAAACCTCTATCGTTTACTGAATGCTATTTATATGCAATAAAAATAACCATCGATTTAGACTTAGGGTTTATTATGAAATAACGTATCTGGAATCGGCGAAGTAATTTTGTGCTTTTTCAAGACAGGGCGGAGCGTTAAAAAAATGTTTAGTAAACATTTTTAGCGAACGAGCCGGCTTGCAGAAAGAGGTTGCGAATAGCCACCGTTTACCCCGTGAAATAGCAAAGCT
>CAZRAW010000219.1:0-2990 GCA_964598065.1 uncultured Lentimicrobiaceae bacterium | reverse complement strand
GGAACACGCGATTTCGGCCCCTTTGAAATGAGCCGCCGCAATTATATTTTCAATACTATCCGCAGAGTCTTTGAAAAATATGGCTATCAGCCCATTGAAACGCCAGCCATGGAAAACCTTGGGACACTCCTCGGCAAGTACGGCGAAGAGGGCGACAAGCTGCTTTTTAAAATTCTTAACTCCGGCGATTACCTTGAAAAAGCCAATCCCGAATGGCTTGTGAAAAAAGACTCGCTGCGACTAAGCACCAGCATTAGCGAAAAAGGACTACGCTATGACCTGACGGTGCCCTTTGCCCGTTTTGTGGTGCAGCATCGCAACGACATTACCTTTCCTTTTAAAAGATACCAGATGCAACCGGTGTGGCGTGCCGACAGACCGCAAAAAGGTCGCTACCGCGAATTCTATCAGTGCGATGTGGATGTGATCGGCTCCAACGCCCTGCTTAATGAAGTTGACCTGATTCGCATGATTGACGAGATTTTCCAGAGCCTGAATATCCGCGTGATTATCAAACTGAACAACCGAAAACTACTGAGTGGAATAGCCCAAACCATTGACGCTCCGGAAAAACTTACCGATATCACCACAGCTATGGACAAACTCGACAAAATCGGTATTGAACAAGTTTATGAAGAGCTGTTGACCAAAGGACTTTCGCAGGATGCCATTGACCATTTGGAACCCATTTTAAACCTGAGTGGAAGCAATATTTCCAAACTGAACTGCCTGAAAGAACTCATTGGCGATACCGCCGATGGATCAAAAGGGTTACTCGAGCTAAGAGCAATTCTGGAATATTTGAAATTGTTCAATCTGAAAGCAGGGATTGAAATTGACCAGTCACTGGCACGCGGTCTGAACTATTATACCGGCGCCATCATTGAGGTGAAAGCTGTTGATGTACAGATTGGCAGCATCTGCGGCGGCGGTCGTTACGATAACCTGACCGGAATTTTCGGGTTACCGGATGTTTCGGGTGTGGGTGTCTCTTTTGGCGCAGACCGTATTTACGATGTACTCACCGAATTAAAGCTGTTTCCGGAAGAGACGGCTTCCCTGACAAAGATATTGCTGGTGAATTTTGGTGAAAAGGAAGAGATTTTTTCTCTCGGCGTCCTTGAAAAGTTACAACGGGCTGATATTCCTGCGGAACTTTATCCGGAACCGGTCAAAATGAAGAAACAGATGAAATACGCTGACCAGAAACAAATCCCGTACGTGTTGTTGATTGGTGAAGAGGAGATGAACACCGGCAGGCTCACACTCAAAAATATGGCTACCGGGGAACAGAAAAAAGTGGTAATTGAGGAAATTATAAAAGCAATACGTGCCTGAAGTTTTACCCGGCCCAAACTTTAGGCACTTTTTAGGTACTTAGATAAATATATTCGTTAAACAAGACAAAATATGGACAATTTTCATCTTATCAGTAACGAAAAATTAACTTTTAAAACTGTTTTCAATATTTTGAAAAACGGTGATAAATTAACTTTGTCAGACGAAGCTAAATTGCAAATTACAAAGTGTCGGAATTATCTCGACAAACGCATGGCCACGGACGATTCGCCCATTTACGGCATTAATACCGGTTTCGGTGCGTTGTACAACAAAAGTATTTCGTTTGAAGACCTTGGGCAACTCCAGGAAAACCTGGTGATGTCGCATGCCAGCGGAACAGGAGAGGAGGTGCCGGCGAAAGTAGTGAAACTTATGCTGCTACTCAAGATTCAATCCCTGTCCTACGGGTATTCGGGCGTACAGATTGTTACTGTTCAGCGGCTTGTAGATTTCTTCAATGAAGAAATTTTACCTGTGATTTATCAGCAGGGTTCGCTGGGAGCTTCCGGCGATTTAGCTCCGCTGGCACATATGTCGCTGCCCCTGCTTGGGAAAGGGGAAGTGTATTACGAAGGTGTAAAACGTCCGGCTATGGATGTGCTGAAAGAAAAAGGCTGGCAACCTGTTCGCCTGCAATCAAAAGAGGGGCTGGCGCTACTCAACGGCACGCAATTTATGGGCGCTTACGGTATTTATTCGGTACTGAAACTCTTCCGTTTGTCTGACATGGCCGATATCATTGGGGCACTTTCTCTCGATGCTTTTGATGGCCGCATTGAACCTTTTTACGAAGGACTGCATGCACTGCGGCATCATCTCGGACAAATTCAGACAGCCGAACGATTTCGGAGTTTACTTGAAGGCAGCGAATTGATAAAACGACATAAAGAGCATGTACAGGATCCCTATTCTTTTCGCTGTATCCCGCAGGTGCACGGCGCTTCCAAAGATGCCATCAATCATGTAGCTTCGGTTTTCTCCGAAGAGATGAATGCCGTTACGGATAACCCTACAATTTTTCCTGACGAGGATTTAATTGTTTCCGGCGGAAATTTTCACGGACAGCCCCTTGCACTTGCATTGGATTATCTTGCTATTGCTGCCGCCGAAATTGGAGATATCTCAGAAAGAAGAACTTACCAGCTCATTGACGGTAAGCGCGGACTACCCTCTTTTTTGGTGGCCAATCCCGGCCTGAACTCCGGATTTATGATTCCGCAGTACACGGCGGCTTCCATTGTGAGCCAGAACAAACAGCTTTGCACCCCGGCATCGGTCGATTCCATTGTCTCTTCGCAGGGACAGGAAGACCACGTGAGCATGGGCGCTAATGCGGCTACCAAAGCTTACCGTGTGGTGATGAATCTCAGGAGAATTCTCGCAATCGAGTTGCTTAATGCTGCCCAGGCACTGGAGTTCCGCCGTCCTCTAAAAACTTCACCCTATCTTGAAGAATTTTTAAAAAAATACCGGAAAGTAGTATCGTTTGTCGAGCATGATCGTATTATGCACGACGAAATTGAAAAGTCCATCACCTTTTTGCAAGAGGTGGAATACGAGTTGCCCGATACGCTGATTCCCGGACTATAAACCTCAAGCGCCCCCGTTGTATCCCGCTTCAGTTACCCGCGCTTGACGTCAAAGACTTC
>CAZRAW010000218.1:0-3019 GCA_964598065.1 uncultured Lentimicrobiaceae bacterium | reverse complement strand
TTTAAAATTCTGGAAAAGCCCTTTTGAAATCCACTTGGAATATGATGGCGGTTTTAGCGAGTATGAAGCAACACCTTATAATGGAGCTTTCCAAATCAACGACGCTTGGTTGTTTGGTGGACAGTACACTTGGGCAAATCATGACTTTTCCAAGATGTTTACACTCCAAATTCTGTATAAACTTATCCGGTTTGCTAATTATCCCTCATTTCGAATTTCGGGAGTATGGAACCTATTGTTCTTTAATAAAAAAGTAACCCTTTCCGGGTTTTTCGACTTCTGGAAAGAGAAAAAAGTTTTCGCAACGGGCAACACGGGATATGTCTTTATTTCTCAACCCCAATTCTGGTACAACATAGGGAAACATTTGTCCCTGGGATCAGAAATTGAAATTGAAGACCATCTTGTTGTAAAAGATTTTAGGGTAGACCCAACCATAGCCGCAAAATGGACTTTTTAATTTAAAAAAACAAAATTATGTTCGAAAAATATTTTCAGTTAAAGGCCAACAAAACCGATTTCCATACCGAGGTAGTTGCAGGTATTACTACGTTTCTTACCATGGCCTATATTTTAGCTGTTAACCCTATCATTTTAGGGAAAACAGGAATGGATTCCCATGCAGTTTTTACAGCTACAGCCTTATCGGCAATAATTGCCACGTTAGTTATGGCCCTGTATGCGAAATTGCCTTTTGCCCTTGCTTCTGGTATGGGACTAAATGCCTTTTTTGCTTATACAGTTGTATTGGGAATGGGATATGATTGGGAGTTTGCTCTGACTGCTGTTTTTACAGAAGGGATCATTTTTATTGTAATGAGCTTTTTTAACATCAGGGAACTTATTATTGACGCCATCCCCTTAACGCTGAAAAATTCAATTTCGGTGGGAATTGGATTATTTATTGCTTTTATAGGTTTGCATAGTGCAGGTATTATTGTTCAAAATCCAGCTACACTCGTTGGCCTGGGAACTATGAATAATCCTATTGTATGGGTTAGTTTGTTGGGTTTGCTTATCTCAGGTGTGCTTCTTGTTTTGCGTGTAAAGGGAGCACTTTTGATAGGAATCTTTGCATCTACGATTATCGGCATCCCTTTAGGAATTACTCATCTTCCAGTCTCTTCAGTTGTTCAATTACCCCCGTCTATTGCTCCGATTTTCTTTAAGTTTCGGTGGAGTCAGATGTTTTCTCTTAACTTTGTAGTTATCATGTTTACTTTCTTGTTTGTGGACATCTTTGATACTGTTGGGACCTTAATTGGCGTGGCCACCAAAGCAAATATGTTGGATGATAACGGTCGTCTTCATAATGTAGGTAAAGCACTTATGGCGGATGCAATTGGTACTGTCGTTGGAGCTGTTGTTGGAACTTCGACGGTTACAACTTATGTGGAAAGCGCTGCGGGAGTTTCAGAAGGTGGAAGAACAGGTTTGACTTCACTAGTTACTGCCTCCTTGTTTATTGTTGCACTTTTTCTTGCCCCGTTATTCTTAATGGTACCAGCGGCGGCTACAGCGCCTGCCCTAATTCTTGTTGGATTGTTTATGATGAGCACTATTATAAATATACCCTTTGATGACTACACAGAAAGCCTTCCAGCTTTTTTAAGCATCATCATTATGCCTCTTACCTATAGCATTGCAGACGGGATTGCCTTTGGAATGGTGTCGTATGTTTTATTGAAAGTTTTAAGTGGAAAGTACAAAGAGATCAACTGGATGATGTATATCTTGACAGCTGTTTTTGTTCTTAAATATGCTTTTTAGCAGTTTTTTAAAATGATAATGATTACTTTATAAAGTATTCTATAGTATATTATAAATAAATTATTTAATTCTTTGTTGATAAATTTAAATGATGGAAAAAGAACTCAAAAAGGAATTCATGGGAAAAGCCATTTCCTTGGCTATGGCGAATGTGGTGAACTTAAAAGGAGGACCCTTTGGCGCAGTAATTGTGAAGGATGGAAAAATCGTGGGTAACGGTAGTAATCAAGTTACCGTTATCAATGATCCTACAGCCCATGCAGAAATTGTGGCCATTCGGGATGCAACCAAAAATCTAAATACGTTTGATTTAACAGGATGTGAAATTTATTCGAGCTGCGAACCTTGCCCAATGTGCTTGGGAGCTATTTATTGGGCACGATTGGATAAGCTGTTTTACGCTTCAACAAAAGATGATGCTGCAGCTGCAAATTTTGACGATTCTCATATTTACAAAGAATTCGCACTGCAAAAAGATGAACGTAACCTTCATTCAATTCAAATGATGCGTGATGAAGCGGTCAAAGTTTTTGAAGAATGGATTAAGTCAGAGAATAAGATCGCTTATTAGAAAATTTGGGAAATAATATAATCCTGACGGTTGAATTAATAATCATCTAATTTTGCAACTGCATTTTAAGGGAGTAGGAATGCCAGTTGAAAATGGAATTTCTCCTTTCAGAGGCAATGAAGGTTTGTGGAGTTGTAATGATCCGATGACTCTGGCTATTGATTTTTTCCGCAACAATTCCCTGAAATTCTGGAAAGTTACTAAAGAAATATTTTGTGATTTCTTTGGAAAAGCAAACCAAATGAAGAACATTTGGTTTGCTTTAAAGTAATTTTTTCGCATCATTTATGAATCCCTTGCTCTATAGAGCATCATTGAACTTTCATAACTAGGCAGCGATAAAACCCTTGTGTACATCTTTACCGCAGCCAACTTCACAACCAAAATAAATGAAATCTCTTGTGCCTTCATCTTTTGTAAAATTTGTGATTCGATACCATAAATTTAACACCTATATTTATTCACGGTTATAGTGCCATATATTTCTCTTGGATATTTCATAATATGATACATTATTAATATTTCATTTTGTTCTATAAAAATGTAATTTTTATAGAAATTTAACTAAAAAGATATGAAAATACTGTGATTATTTACTATTTTTTAGTAAAATACAGGTTCTTATGTTACCAGAAAACAAATATGCATCGTTTTCGGAAAATAGTGATGTAGTACTTT
>CAZRAW010000217.1:0-3078 GCA_964598065.1 uncultured Lentimicrobiaceae bacterium | reverse complement strand
TAGGGACGAAATATTGGTAGATAATATTAAAAATATGATGTTAAGTGCCGTAGGTACGAAATGTTGAGCCGTATTTAAATATAAAAACAACCATCTTAACGGATAACAAATAACGACGGTATCGCCGGGAAGAAAAACAACACATAAAGATGAAAAGTGAAATACTTATCGTTGACGATAACAAAAGCGTTCTCACGGCACTTGAAATGTTACTGCAATCCCAATTTGACAGGATTTATGCACTTAAAAATCCCAACAGCCTGATTTCTACTCTGCATAAAAACAGTATAGATGTTGTGTTGCTCGACATGAATTTTAAAGCCGGCATCAATACCGGAAACGAAGGGCTGTATTGGTTGCGCCGGATTTTAGACTACGATCCGTTGATAAGCGTGGTTATGATTACCGCCTACGGCGACATTGAGCTTGCTGTAAAAGCAGTAAAAGAAGGCGCCTTTGATTTTATTTTAAAACCATGGGGCAATAGTAAGTTAATCAGTACATTACATGCGTCTCTGAAACTCCGGAAAAGCAATCTCGAAACAGCCTCGTTGCGCCAAAGCAACAACAGTCTGAAACAAGAGCTTAATCCCGTTACTCAAAAACTTATCGGGCAATCGGGTGTCATGAAACGGGTGATGGAAATGGTAAAAAAAGTAGCGGTTACCGATGCCAATATTCTTATAACCGGTGAGAATGGTACAGGTAAAGAACTCATTGCCCGCGAAATACACAGTCGCTCAAAAAGAAATAAAGAACTAATGGTGAGTGTTGATATGGGGGCCATTAGTGAAACGCTGTTTGAAAGTGAACTTTTCGGACACACGAAAGGCTCATTTACGGATGCGCACGAAGACCGTGTCGGAAAATTTCAACTGGCCAATAAAGGGACGCTCTTTCTTGATGAAATTGGAAACTTGCCTTTGTCGCTTCAGGCAAAAGTGCTTTCGGTTTTGCAAAACAGAACCATTACCCGATTGGGTAGTAATGTGCCGGTCTCCATTGATATCCGGCTGATTTCCGCCACGAACAGAGATTTGAAGGCTATGGTTGCCGATGGCCTCTTCCGCCAGGATTTGCTCTACCGCATTAACACCATAACCATCGAGTTGCCACCGTTGAGAGAACGGGGAAACGATATACTGCTTTTGGCCGGATTTTATCTGAATAAATACATGAAAAAATATGAAAAATACGGTCTTAAAATCAGCCGGCAGGCCATGCAAAAACTCCTGAAATACAGTTGGCCGGGGAATGTCAGAGAGCTACAACATTCTGTTGAAAAGGCTGTTATCCTTGCCGAAGGTAAAATCCTTGATGAAGATAGTTTTACTATAAGCGACAGGATGCACAACCATGACAGTCTTCCGGTTCAAACCATCGAAGAAATGGAGCGTGATATGATTCGTGTTTACGTTAAAAAGGAAAAAGGTAATATGAGTGCTGTGGCGAAGAAACTGGGGATTACACGGCAGACGCTATATAATAAGTTGAAAAAATATGGGATTTAAAGGTGAGATTTGGAGATTTGAAGATGTGGGAATTTGAAAATGTGAAAATGTGAAAATGAGATAATGTGCTAATTAGCGAAATTTATGGATAGTAGTTTTTTTTGACAAGGTCAAAACCCTTCATTATCTTAATTTTTTAATGGTTTTAAAAGGTATAAGAAACTTTGTTATAAGGTTTTAACTAAAAACTTACGTAATGGCATACAAACATTTTTACAAAGCAATTTTATTCAGGTTGGCTATTATCATCCTGCTTGCCGAAGTAACGACATTTTTGTATTTCGTAAGACAAAACTATCCGCTGAGCATTGTTTCCGGTCTGTTGCTGACAGGAGCGGCAGTCAATATTATCCGCTATTTCAACCGCTTAAATAAATGGATATCCTTCTTTTTACTCGGTATTGAAAATGAAGATACAACGCTCAAAATTCCTTCAAAGTCAGGTAATAAGGCCATTAATGATGTTTATAAGGGGATGAACCGGCTCAATGAACTATTCAGACAAACCAAAACAGAAATTAATACCCGTGAACATTATTTCCGCCTTGTTATAAACCAATCTTCTACCGGCCTTTTTTCGGTAAACGAAAAAGGAAGGGTGATAAATATCAATCCGGTAGCGGTAAAGCTTGTCAATCTTAACGAATATCATCATATCAATACGCTGATGGCTGTTGACGAAGCGTTGCCGGATTTTATCATGCAATCTGACCCCAATCCCCGGCGGTCATCGGCTATTTTTGAAAATCGGTACGGACAAAAACTCTTGTTCAAACTGTCGCAAATAATCATCAAAAACGAAAAAATAAGATTGATTGCGGTGAGTGACATTACCAAAGAATTAGACAACCGCGAAGTGGATGCCTGGATAAAACTGGCACGTACCCTGTCCCATGAAATCATGAATAATATTGCCCCCATCACCTCTTTGTCACAGGTTATTCTGGGATATTTTTCAAGAAAAGATAAGCCGATAGCTGTTGAAGAGGTGAATCCGGTGATGATAGCAAATACGGTAAAAGGCCTCAAAGTAATTGAAGAACGAGGTCTCGGCCTGATGAATTTTGTTGACAATTACAGGAAATTTACCAAACTTCCCGAACCCCGTCTGAATGAAGTGAATCTGTCAGAATTAATTGAAAATAACCTGTTGGCGGCCAGTGCTTTCCCCGGATTTAACACAATAAAGATTAAGAAGTCAATTCCTGAGAACATCCTGTTTGTTACGGACGAAAAACTTCAGTCGCAGGTGATAACGAACCTGTTGAAAAATGCGGTGGAAGCTCTTCTGACAGGAGAAACGGAAAATCCGACACTGATACTTAAACTGTGGCAGACGGATCGTTCTGTCAGAATTGAAATCACCAACAACGGGCCACAAATTCCTGCTGAAATGAGAGAACAGATTTTCGTTCCTTTTTATACCACCAAAGAAAATGGTTCCGGTATCGGCTTGAGCCTGAGCAAACAAATAATGTTGACCATGGGAGGAGACATCCTACTCAATTCAAAAAAGGAGGGCTGGACATCTTTTATCGTCGTTTTGAATAAAGCGGTTTAAACTAAA
>CAZRAW010000216.1:0-3103 GCA_964598065.1 uncultured Lentimicrobiaceae bacterium | reverse complement strand
AAGATGACTTCGCTATTTTTAGATACATTGAAAGGGAAATCCACTTTCCGTCCGCCGGTCTGGTACATGCGACAGGCAGGCCGTGTATTGCCTTCCTATCTGAAAATCAAAGAAAAATACAGTTTCTGGCAACTCATGAAAGACCCGAAGCTCGCTGCAGAAGTTACTTTGCTACCTGTCAGTGACCTTGGTGTGGATGCGGCCATTTTATTTTCGGACATTCTGGTGATTCCTTACGCCATGGGCATGGGGCTGGATTTCACCGATGCCGGGCCGGTTTTTGAAAAGCCATTGAGGAGGTGGGATAATCCGGTGGAAATTATGAAGCCGGAGCCAAAAAAACTAAATTACATTTACGATGCTATTGAGCAGGTGAAAAAAGTCCGTCCGGAGAACACACCGCTGATTGGTTTTTGCGGGGCTCCGCTTACGGTGCTGAGTTTTATGTTGCAGGGGATGGGCAGTCGTTCTGATTTCTCGGACGCTGTAGCGTGGATGTTTGCCCACAAAAACAACTTGCTGCCGCTGGTGGATGCCGTTACGGAAATGACGCTGATTTATGTCCAAAACCAAATCAAACACGGTATTGATGCTTTTCAGCTTTTCGAAACCAATGCCGGACTGGTTCCCAACGAATTTTACCGGCAGGTTTTCCTCCCTCCGGTAGAAAAAATCGCTGCGGCTGTCCGCGACGAAGGTATTCCATTTATTTTTTTCCCGAAAGGAATTGGCGACGGGCTGCAAATGCTTGGTCCTCAACATGCCGATTTCATCAGTGTGGACTGGCTGACGCCAATGGAGAGGGCAAGAGAAATTTTGGATGACAGTATAGGATTGCAGGGCAACCTGGATCCCAGACTTCTGTTTGCAGACAAAAAATTTATTGAAAAAGAGCTGGAAAAATATCTAAATTTCGGACGGAAATATCAAAATTGGATTTTCAATCTCGGTCACGGCTTTCTGCCCGAAACTCCTTTTGAAAATGCACGTTTTGTAACGGATTGGATTATAGCACAGCAATGGTAAATAAATTTCCTTTGTGATAATAGAAAAATCACAAAGGATCACAAAGGGAAAAAAGAAAAACAAATGAACCTCGACATCTTTAAAAAATATAACAAACCCGGCCCGCGTTACACCAGTTACCCGCCGGCCACCTTCTTCAAAAGCGGTTTCACCACGGAGCAATACATCGCACAGATTATCCGCTCCAACAACGACCAGCCGCAGAACATGTCGTTCTATGTACATATTCCTTTCTGTCCCAGACTTTGCCATTTTTGTGGTTGTAACACCGGCATTTCCCAAAGAGAAGAAGTCATCCGCCGCTATGTGAACGCCATCATTACTGAAATAAACAATATTGCAAAACATCTTGATAAAGACAGGAAAGTCAGTCAGATACACTGGGGAGGAGGCACCCCGAATTCTATTAAATTAGATTATGTGGAAGAGATTATGGCCACTTTTCGAAAATATTTTCAGTTTACTGAGAAACCCGAAATTGCCATAGAATGCCATCCTGCTTATCTGGAATATGAGGATATCGACCGTTTGGCGACAGCCGGATTCAATCGTCTGAGTCTCGGCGTTCAGGATTTTGATGAGGAAGTTTTAAAGCTGGTCAACCGTGTCCCTTCAAAATATCCGGTGAAAGATTTGGTACGTTATCTGAAAGAGAAGGGTTTCCGGGGGGTTAACTTAGATTTGATTTACGGACTTCCGGGGCAAAACCGGGAGAACTTTGCCCGCAACATTCAAAAAACCATCGAAGTCTCTCCCGATCGCCTGGCTACTTTTTCGTATGCCCATGTGCCGTGGGTGAAAGCCGCCCAGAAAATTTTAGAAAAGCGGGGGCTGCCCACCCCGGACGAAAAACTTCAAATGTTTGAGGTCGGTCACAATCTGCTTACCGAAGCCGGCTATGTGGCCATCGGCATGGATCATTATGCCAAAGCTGATGATGATTTGACGATTGCGCTGAAAAATAAAACACTGCAACGCAATTTCCAGGGCTATGTTACGCGCGAAACAACCGGCCAGGTTTATGGTTTCGGCAGTTCGTCCATCACACAGATGTGGGGCGGTTACGTGCAAAATGTAAAAACAGCGCAACAATATATACAGGAAATCGAATCCCACGGGCTGGCTCCCGACAAAGCTTACCTTATGACCGACGACGATCTCGTGGTACGTGAAGTGATTGCTGAAATCATGTGTAACGGCCGTATGGATTTTCATGAAATCGGTCAGCAATTTGGCAAAACGGCAGCCGAAGTGAAAGAGATTGTGGCTTTTAAACCTGAAAAATTAAACGAATTTTTACAGGACGATCTTGTAAGTATCAACGGGGATGAAGTGAACGTGCACAAAGAGGGCTTTTTCATTGTCCGCAACATCGCCATGGCTTTCGACCCGCTGTTGGAAACTTCTGATGCCATGTATTCCAAAACTATTTGAGCCGTCGTATTTTTCTTCGGTTTCTTTCGTTGCAATTCCTAAGCAATCTATGTGTACTTTTGAACCAACAAAAAAATCATGTATAACCTTGTCCTGAACATTCATATTTGGACCAGCGTTTTGTTTATGGTCATCTCCATCGTTCTCTCAATAATAGTTACGAGGGGCTACTTTCTGAAAAAGGAACTTTATGGGAAACTATGTATCTATTTAGAAAACAGTTTTATCCTGTTGTTGTATCTCGGGCTTGTTTTGGGTTTTCTGCTTTACTTCATCATGGAGCCGGCTAACAAATACGCTATCCAGTCGGCTGCTGAAGTCAACCGTGTTCTGTCACTGCGGTTCTGGTCTATCGAACATTTCAGTGTAATGCTTTTTGCATTAATTCTGGCTCAGATTGGGAAAATATTTACCAGCAGGTCCATCAGCCATCATGCCAAATTCAAGTACGCCATGATTTATTACGGCGCAGCTACCATTGCCACACTTGTTTCTCTGGGTTTTTATTTCGCTAGCAGGTAAATAAATAGGGCTCTACTATCATTTTAGTGGATAAATTGTTATTGTCGTGCTAAAGGAATCAATTTTGGGGAAGTCAGAAGACCGAAGACGGAAGTTTTTTCATTGTCACAATTGCTGGTAA
>CAZRAW010000215.1:0-3113 GCA_964598065.1 uncultured Lentimicrobiaceae bacterium | reverse complement strand
GACTTAAACAATTGGATCATGTATTACGAAATTCAAAAACTTACACGGCTCGGTTTTAGCAAGGCTAAAATTGCCCGGCATCTTGTGATGGATGCAAGAACAGTAACGAGGTATCAAAACATGGATGAGGAAGAATACGAACAACATCTTGTTCGATCCTTTAACAGAAAAAAGGTTTTATCTGCTTACGAGGATTTTGTTACCGGTAAGCTCACTTTGTTCCCTGATACTTCTACAGCGCAACTTCATGACTGGCTTAAAGAAGCCCATGCCGGTTTTGGGGAAGTGTCGCCACGCACGGTGAACAAGCTTGTACATTAGGATTGCCAATGAATGGTTGCTGCGGTAGTGGGTAGAATGTATCCTATTGTTGCTTGATGCCCAAAAAGGCGATGAGTATCTGTTTTGATACCGAATATCTTCCTAATGCCAACAATGCGGCTGCATACAAATTACTTTAAGATCAATATTCGGTTCTTGGTAATTTTATAGAAAGTTAAGTAAATAAATAAATAGATGTTCTTTAAAATAGAAAATTCGGTATCTCTTCCAGCTTCAACAGTTTAAAATAGAGTAAGGGATGTTACAAAATTGTATATTATATCAGCTACTAAACTATTAAATTATTTTCAAATGAAAAACTTTCAACGTTTCGTATGGTTTTGTATAACCATTGCACTCTTTGCTGCTTGCAAATCAGGATTATCTTCTTCAAAAAAAGTATCAACCCCAGCGTTCGCGACTTTGAATAAGAAAAATTTTACAGATACCATTGACGGAAAAGTCACGAGTTTGTATGTCTTAAAAAATCATCAAGGAATGAATGTGTCCATCACCAATTATGGCGGGCGACTTGTCAGTATTGTGGTTCCTAACAAGAACAATATTCCTACGGATGTGATTGTAGGATTTAAAGGAGTCAAGGAATACATTAACTCACCGGATCGTTTCTTTGGTGCTATCATTGGACGTGTTGCCAATCGTATTGCCAAAGGTAAATTTTCGCTTGACGGAAAAACTTATCATTTAGCTATCAACGATCCACCCAATTCATTGCATGGAGGTGAGCCGGGTTATCAAGATGTTGTTTGGGATGCCAATCAACTTAATGATTCAACCTTACAATTGAGTTATCTGTCAAAAAATGGAGGCAGGGTACCCTGGAAATTTTATGATTCATGTGACTTATGCATTAGAGGTTAACAATGCTTTGAAAATAAGTTATGAAGCACAAACGGATAAAAAGACAGTGGTAAACCTGACCAATCACTCTTATTTCAATCTCAACGGAGAAGGGAGTGGGACTATTTACAATCAGTTATTGCAAATAAATGCCGACCGTTATACGCCGGTGGATTCAACGCAAATTCCGACAGGAGAATTAGTTTCCGTTAAGGGGACACCTTTCGACTTCCGACAGTTGACAGCCATTGGTAAACGGATTAAAGAAAAAAATGATCAACTGCTATACGGAAAAGGATATGACTTGAATTTTATTTTAAATAATCCTAAACCCGGCACTCTGTATCATGCCGCAACCGCAATAGGTGATAAATCAGGTATTGTGATGGATGTCTATACGGTTGAGCCGGGTTTACAATTTTACAGTGGTAACTTTATGGCAGGCAAAAACATCATCAAACCAGGTGTTAAAGACGATTATCGTACGGCATTCGCCTTGGAGACACAGCATTTCCCTGATTCCCCTAACCACAAAAACTTCCCATCCATTGTGTTGAATCCCGGAGAAAAATATAGTTCTTACAGTATATATCAGTTTTCGGTAAAGAAAAAATAAAGGTCAAATCAATCGGGGAATTAACAAAATAACTTATTATGAAAAAGATTTTTTTTGTTTTATTCCTGTCGTTTATATGTACCATAAATATCTCTGCTCAGAAATTTGAAGGGCTTGCAAAAACACCCCCAATGGGTTGGAATAGCTGGAATAAATTCGGATGCAACATCAATGAAAAACTTATTATGCAAGAAGCTGATGCAATGGTAAATAGCAGAATGAAAGCTACCGGATATAAATATATAATCATTGACGACTGCTGGCAGGTTAGCCGTGACAAAAACGGAGAAATTGTTGCGGATAAAACGAAATTTCCCCACGGAATGAAGTACCTCGCCGACTATATCCATTCTAAAGGCCTAAAGTTTGGCATTTATTCAGACGCCGGGACAGAAACTTGCCAGGGATATCCGGGAGGACGCGGACATGAATATCAGGATGCCCGTACTTATGCAAGGTGGGGGTTGACTATTTAAAATACGATTGGTGTCATACAACCACCCAAGATGCGAAATCTTCATATAGAACTATGCGTGATGCGCTTTATGCAGCTGGTCGGCCTATAGTATTTAGCTTGTGTGAGTGGGGATTATTCAAACCATGGAAATGGGCAGGAAACATTGGAAGTTTATGGCGTACTACAGGAGATATCCAAGACAACTGGAATTCTGTACTTGCAATTCTGAATAAGCAAAAGAAGTTGTATAAATATGCAGGGCCGGGTCATTGGAATGACCCGGATATGTTGGAAGTAGGTAATGGCGGGATGACAACAGCAGAGTATAAAGCTCATTTTTCGCTTTGGTGTATGCTGGCTGCACCACTTATAGCTGGAAATGATCTGCGAAATATGACTCACGAAACCTTAAAAATTCTTACGAATAAAGAAATAATTGCTTTAGACCAAGATACATTAGGCAAACAGGGATTCTGTTATCGCGACATTGATGGTTACGAAATATGGATTAAAGAATTGGAAAACAACGAAAAAGCTGTTTGCCTGCTAAATAGTAGTGATGAAGAAAAAAATGTTCAGGTTGATTTTAATCTCCTGCTGAAAGCTAGTAGCAATTATTGGAAACCGGATCCTTATAAGCTGACGGATTATCGTGTGCGGGACTTGTGGGAACATAAATATTTGAAATTAAATAAAAGTACAGTATTTGTAAAAATACCTCCTCATTCGGTAAAAGTTTATCGGTTTATAAAAAAATAATATTTAGATAATAGTCTAATTTATAATCAAATGAGGGCTTTATAATCAAATGAAAGTAAAAAAAATCCTTACTTTTATTAAAACAGAATTTGTTATTTT
>CAZRAW010000214.1:0-3117 GCA_964598065.1 uncultured Lentimicrobiaceae bacterium | reverse complement strand
AGCGCATAACGCGTTTTTCTTCACCGGTATGATCGTTGTAACCCAACAAGTGTAACACACCATGAATAAGAACCCGGGCAAACTCACGTTCAAAACCAATTTGTAATGCAGAAGCATTTTCGCGTATACGGTCGATGCTGATAAAAATTTCTCCCGAAATGATTTCCGGTCGGGTAGAAAAAGGAAATGTAATAATGTCAGTCAGATAATCGTGTTGAAGAAAATCACGGTTTAGTTTTAATAAAAATTTATCACTGCAAAAGTGATAAAAGATATCTCCAGGGTGGTGATTTTCCTCTTTTATGACAGATTTTACCCATGGGAAATAGGAAGCGGGGTCTAATGCAAGATCGACTTTATCTAACTGAAACTCAATCATTTAACCCGTGTTTCATGAGGGTGTTTTGGCGATAGCCTTTCAACGATCGCTTCCGGCTATTGATAAATTCATCCGGAAGCGCACCAATACTGAATTGTAAAATCAAATGTTCATCTTCTACAGAGATGTTGTCGGCCACTTTTTGGATTAGGAAAACAGATTGTGTCGAAGTGTCTTTGATATCTTTTAACTGGTATTCGCCGAAAAATAATTTAAGTATGGAATGATGAAGCCCATTAAAATTGAAATAAATCTCTTCATTTTCCGAATGAGAAACAATCTCAATTATGCAATCCCCCTGCATTTCCGATACTAAATGAATAAGATTGGAGAATGAAGTGATGATATTTCCAAGATAAATTTCGTTAATGTCCCATCGGCGAAATAGATTTTCGATATAATTCTCTACATGGCTAATAGCTTTATCGTCAATTTTTAAGCTATAACGATCTGCCTGTTTCATTATCTCAATTTTTAATTTTCCGTCACATTATAAATTTCTTTTTATACCCAAATTAACGGCTAAGGTTACCAACTTTTGCCGATAAACATTATATTTTTTTTCTCTGTTTCTGAAAAAAAAATATTTTCCCTGTTGAAAAACTATGGTTGGTACTTATCCCTGTTTTTGTAATTACAACAATCAATGTATAAGCTTAAGGATGGATTTTATATTATCCGTGTTGAAACAGCCTGGCATGTTTTTATTCGTAAAGATATACGGTAATGGAACGCTTTTCCCAAAAGTAAAATAAACTAATTTAGCCGGCATGATTTTAGTAACCGGTGGAACAGGACTTGTTGGAGCACATTTGCTCTATCTGTTGACGCAAAAAGAGGAAAAAGTGCGGGCGCTGCGACGTGCAACGTCTTCCATTAGTCAGACCGAAAAAACCTTTTCCTTTTACACTTCTCGTCCTGACAAGCTATTTTCAAAAATCGAATGGGTTGAAGGAGATATCCTGGATATTGATTCCCTTTTGCAGGCGATGGATGGGATTGAAAAAGTGTATCATACTGCAGCAATGGTTTCTTTTGACCCGCAAGATGCAGGCGAAATCCTGGGAACAAACGTTACCGGAACAGCCAACATGGTGAATGCCGGTCTCGAGAAAAAGGTTAAAAAACTTTGTTATGTGAGCTCGGTAGCTGCTCTGGGGCATACCGGTACGGAAGGTGTAACCACTGAAAAAGCCGAGTGGAAAAGCGGGCAGAGAACCTCTCCATACGCTATCAGTAAATATGAAGCGGAGCGGGAAGTGTGGCGCGGTATAGCCGAAGGGTTAAAGGCCGTCATTGTAAATCCGGCCATCATCCTTGGCGCAGGGAATTTTAATACGGGTAGTTCCAGGATGTTTCAGACGGTTTATAACGGTTTAAAGTTTTATACCAGTGGAATCAACGGTTATGTGGATGTGAATGACGTGGCCAAAGCCATGATATTGTTAATGGAAGGACCCTTTTCGGGAGAGCAGTTTATCCTTAGTAGCGAAAACCTGAGTTACAAAAAATTGTTTGAAATAATGGCGCGGTCGTTGGGTGTAGAGCCGCCCGGGTACAAAGCCGGGATGGTACTAAGCGAGCTCAGCTGGCGGTTGTTGAAAGTCCACTCTCTGCTAACGGGTAAAAAGCCATTGATAACGAGGCAAACAGCCAAAACTGCAAACCAGTTTTACCGCTACAGCAACGAAAAATTTGTGAAGGCCACGGGAATGGGTTTCATGCCCATGGCAGAAAGTATCAAAAGAACTTCCGGAATCTTTTTGAAAGACAAATAGCTACTTTCCCATGATTAGTTTTTCCAGTCTGTCCAACGCCTCGGCTTCCGAAAGATTTCTGAAAAGGATTTTTTCTTTTTTGTAAAGGTTTACTTTCCCGGGAGCAGCACCCACAAAACCATAATCGGCACCGGCCATTTCGCCTGGTCCGTTCACCAAGCAACCCATCACGGCAATTTTTAATCCCTTGATATTGCCCAATCGTTTTTTTACCTTTTCCAGTATTTTTTCAATATCGAAAAGCGTGCGTCCACAAGAAGGGCAAGCAACAAATTCGGTTTTTGAATAACGCAATCCTCGGGCCTGTAAGATTTCCAGGGCCAGTTCTCTGAGATGCCGGTTATTCCCGGACAGACCATTAACAATAAGCAAACCATCCGCTTTTTTATTTTCGTAAGCAAGGTAGAAATCTACCGGTGCGCAAAGTATCAGGTCCTTCTCCGGAAGTTCGCGATAGGAGAGGAGGATTACCTCAGCCTCCTCCGGAAAGTTTTTGGTTTCACCAATAAAAGCTACCGCCGTACGCTGACGCGGGACTATTTCTCCGGATTTCAGGTATTGTACCTGTCCCTTAACATCCGGTTTTAGGACTTGCCTTCCGTAAAATTCCACCAGCCGCCGGGCCACCGGTATTTCCCTTTCAGGAGCTTCTGTGAGCGAAACACGGACGGTGTCGCCAATCCCACCGGCAAGCAGTGTGCCAATACCCATGGCCGATTTTATCCGGCCTTCGGTTCCGTTGCCAGCCTCGGTAACACCGAGATGTAGCAGATAGTCCAAGCCGTGCTTTTGCATTTCCAGTACCATAAGACGGTTGGCCTCTATCATGGTTTGTACATCGCTGGCTTTCAACGAAAGTATCAGATTCTCAAAATGATATGTCTGGCAAATACGAATGAATTCCATAGCAGAAGCCACCATTCCTTTAGCCGTATTGCCATATTTGTATAAAATTCGGTC
>CAZRAW010000213.1:0-3136 GCA_964598065.1 uncultured Lentimicrobiaceae bacterium | reverse complement strand
CAAAAGGGCAAAGAAGGATGCTTATAACCGAAAAAGAGGTTTAAAGCATCTTGAAAAAAAAAGTAAGAACAGGAAAATTAACCAAGTCAAAATCAAATATATTTTATTCCCAACAGAATCAATAAAATCACAGGACCGAGTATATCCGTATAAAAAATCACTCCTGCATTATTTGGTGAGAAGTTCTTCTTTACAATCATTTCTCTTGCATGGCCATAAGCAGCTCCAAGCAAAAAAGCTGCATTAATAATTACAACAGCAGCTATGAATCCATCATGAAACCACATTGACAAAATTCCGGCAATACCCATTCCAAGTGAAGCCCAGCCAAGCTCAAACTGAAAAGGACTTGGCTCCCATCCAATGGATTGTGCTACTTTCTTTGCCATCAAAACATGGCCTGTAAATCCGATTATTCCTCCAATACCAATAAACCAAAATGTAATTTGAACAAGCAGATTGTCAACATATCCACCTCGAAGGTATCCCGTAAGCAAACCCATAAAAATACCTATTAATAGAAGTACTCCACTATAATAATTTGGCTTCTTAAACATGACAGTAGTAATAATACCTAAGCAAATAAATTGCATAATTGAAAGAAAAATAACACTACTCATAATATAAACTTATAAAAATTATTAACTTCTCTATTTTCTTTAGCCTTTCCCATCTTAACCATCGCTATCCGGAGGCTATTCCTTTGCCTGTATTCGAAAACAAACACCGGGCACCTCTTCACTTAGTCAATCTGTTTTTTGCCAAACGGCAAAAATATAAATAAATCTATTCCGACCTTTATTTTGGCACCTGTCTGCACGAAGCTGTTCCTTCGGAGGCTTTCCAGCCTCCGAAGGAACAGCATTATTATGTTCAGGGATTAGTGAGCCGAAGCGGTCATGTCCGTTGATAACCAGTTCACTTGCTTATTGATACATGAATTAACTCTTTATAAGTTCGGATATGATTACCCGGTCTATTTCTTACTAAAAAAAGTCGGTTTGAAGGTAAACATCAACCACGCCCAATTATTGGTATTTTTGTAATTGCCTCCCTTTATTACCTGAAGAGTTTCAGTAGCTGCCATTTGCGAATACCCTCCACTAATAACCATGTTTTTAGATAAGGCGTAGCCGGCAGAGAAATCAATCTCTAAACCTAATCCGTTATTATAATTTTTCCATGTCCCATCATATTGCTTTACGGCAACTTTTGCCGCAGCCATAAAATAATGTGGTATTAGTTTAAATGTGAATTTATCGATTTTCTTTACCAAAGGCAGATTAATATCAATTATTCCATTACTGTACATATAGCTTCCGGCGTAAAAATAATCCATCCAGCCGTTAAACTTATGGTTCGTGCCGTATAAAGGTTTGAATGAGTTATCGGTTTTGTCCAAAGCCTGATTTACTGAGGATGTGCCGGAAAGATATTCTCCTCCTATTCCAAAAGTGAACTTCTGAGGCAAAGTATAAGATGCGTTTGCCGTGAAATACATTGCCGATAAAGAATGGTCAAATTTATTTTTTCCTCCCTGATAATAAAAAGCGGTATTAAATTTTAGCGCATCATTTTTGTAAGTTACTCTACTACCGATGGTTTGGCTGTAAACTACTTTTTGTGGATTGTAGCCTTCCTTATAAGGCATTCCATTGTTCAACATTAAGAAACTCAATCCTATTTTGTTAAACTGCCCATGATACCAGATATACTGGAAGGTTCGATAGTTGTTAGCCATATAAGCGATTTTATAAAGAGTTTCCCCTACGGCATTATAGGCAAAACCAACATCTATCTTCATTAATTTAGTGGGGCGGTATTTAATAATTGCCGCATCGTGGCTACGTGCCTGTTGCGCCCATCCGACATTACCGAAAATTCGCTGATCATCATACGATATTTCCTGTCTGCCAAGCTTAAGGGACAGCTTTTTGCTGAATATTACTTCACCCCAGGCCTGATGAATCGATAGGCCGTTTAAATCAGACTTGTTAAGTTGAGGAACATCTCCCCATACCCGAACATCCTGAAGAACCAGCCCGAATTTAAAAAATTTGCTGCTATAGAAAACATTAAACCTCGTACGCTGTGAGATAAAATTGGCAGCTATATTACCATCGGGTATAATTGTTTTATAGCCATGTCGATATTCGTACCTTGGACGAATTTCTCCCGAAAAAACAACGGATTGTGCATATACATTCTCTCCTGAAAAGAAGAAAACAGCAAATGCAACTACAAATAAATTAAATAACTTTTTCATATTAATGCTTACTTTGTTGATTTATAATATTTTAATGTATGTAAATTTATTCAGCCCTGGTTTTATTTTTCACATGCTTTCGACACCGGTCTCATTGTATCGGTTTTGTGTTCTCTGCGTGGTTTTGTAAATATCCAACAGACACTTATTTAATATCTCCACACTGCCGTCTGTAAATGATATGACTTCTTTTGATATACGCAATGGGAATACTCCAGACATGTACAAGTCGTGTAAAAGGCCATAAACCAAAAGTCAGGAAAGCGAGAAGAATGTGAATTTTAAAAGTTAATGGTATGTTGACCATCAGCCGGGGATTGGGTGCGAAAATAAACAAACTGCGAAACCACGGTGAAATCGTACTGCGATAATCAAAATTTCCGAAGTACAAATTATAAAAAAGTGTGTTATAAATACCAAAACCCACGATGAGGAGCAGTAGGACAACAATAAATTTATCGCCAAAACTGCTGGTAATGGAAATGCGCTTATTGCCATAACGCCGGATGAGCAATAAAAATATACCGATTACCATAGCCATACCGGCTACTCCGCCAAAAGACATGGCAATATCATGATACAACTCATTGTTAATACCGATATCGGATAAAAATGTTTTTGGTATCAGTAATCCCAAAACATGTCCGAAAAAGACAAAGATTATCCCATAATGGAATAACAAACTACCCCAGCGTAAGCTCTTTTTTTCCAGGAACTCTGATGATCTGGAGGTCCAGTTCATCTGGTCGGTACTATAACGATAGATGTGTCCAATGATAGTAACCGCTATCATCATGTAGGGAAAAATTACCCAAAGAAATTGATTCCAATAGCTCATAATAAAACTTCTTTTAAGATAAAATGATCAAT
>CAZRAW010000212.1:0-3148 GCA_964598065.1 uncultured Lentimicrobiaceae bacterium | reverse complement strand
ATTTTCAACCGGGAGGGAAATTTGAAAAGCTCGAATCTTCTTTTGAAGCCTTTGAATCTTTCCTTTTTGTTCCTGACACGGTAACTCACAGCGGCGCGCATATACGCGATGCCATTGATATGAAACGGACTATGTCGTTTGTGATTATCGGTGTTATTCCGACCCTTCTGTTTGGCATGTGGAATGTCGGATACCAGCATTTTTTGTCCTTTGGGCAGCATCCTGATGTCCTGACAAATTTTCTCTATGGTTTGGGAAAAGTGCTACCCATCATTATTGTTTCATATGGTGTAGGGCTGGGCATCGAATTTATGTTTGCCCAGATCCGGCATCACGAAGTAAACGAAGGGTATCTTGTTACGGGCATCCTTATTCCGCTTATTGTACCTCCGGAGATTCCATTGTGGGAACTGGCTATTGCCGTTGCCTTTGCTGTTATTTTCGGGAAAGAGGTCTTTGGCGGAACAGGAATGAATGTCTTCAACCCCGCCCTCACTGCCCGGGCATTTCTCTTCTTTGCCTATCCCGGAAACATGTCGGGAGAAAAAGTGTGGATTGCCGACAAGTTAGACAGTTTCTCCGGTGCTACCCCACTGGGTCAGGCGCTGGTCGGAAATTTTCACAATTTTCCCTCTCCACACGATATGTTTTTCGGCTTTATTCCCGGTTCTGTGGGAGAAACATCTACATTTTTGATCCTGATAGGCGCTTTATTTCTGCTTATCACAGGCATCGCCAGCTGGCGAATTATGCTTTCGGTTTTTGCCGGAGGTCTCATCATGGGATTGATTTTCAACTTATGGGGAGCTAACCAGTACATGGAACTACCGGCCTGGGAGCACATGATTATGGGTGGCTTTGCCTTTGGTGCAGTTTTCATGGCAACCGACCCGGTAACTTCGGCGCAAACCACCAGGGGAAAATATTATTACGGTTTCCTTATCGGAATGCTGGCCATTTTAATCAGAGTTTTAAATCCGGCCTACCCGGAAGGGATGATGCTGGCCATCCTCCTTATGAATGTGTTTGCACCTTTGATTGACCACATCATTGTGAAATCGAATATTAAGAAACGTTTAAAAAGAGCGAGAGTAGCGCTCTCACAATAGAAAACACGGGTATTATGTACACAAACGGATATATTTTCAGATATGCAGCTGTCCTGGTGATTGTGGCTGCCGCTTTGCTTTCGCTGGCAGCCATACTTTTAAAACCTTTCCAGGAACGAAACCTGGCTATCGAAAAAATGCGCGGCATTCTGACATCGGCTCAGGTTACGGAAGCCAATGCCGGTAACGCCATATCGCTTTTTAACAAGTATATTGTTGAAGAGTTAGTTCTTGATCCTCAAGGAAATGTGGTGAACACTTACACCAAATCACCCAAAGAGGATGCCCCGGCCTTTAAATTGAATTTGAAAAAGGAGTATTACAATAAATCGCAGAAAAAGCCTTATAAACTGCCACTATATATTGCAGAAAAAGATGGGGGAAAAATTTATATCATTCCCATGCGAGGTACCGGATTGTGGGGCCCGATTTGGGGAAATATAGCTCTCGCCTCTAATTTTAAAACCGTAATAGGTGTGTTCTTTGATGACGAATCGGAAACTCCCGGCCTGGGTGGCGAGATTGCCAAACCTAAATTTCAAAAACAATTTGTTGGTAAAACCATTTTTGATAATAATGGTAAATTTACTTCCATAGAAGTTGTGAAAGGCGGCATACAAAAGCTGGCTCCCTCTCAACAAATTCATGGCGTAGATGCCATTTCGGGCGGAACCATTACCAGTAAAGGAGTAGATGCCATGTTGCGCAATGTTTTGGAAAATTATTTACCTTATATAAAGAAGCATAGATAAGATTTAAATTATGAACACAGGAAAAACAGAACGGGAACCTTTATTTTCTCCCAAAAACATGAAACTGATTACCGGGCCGCTCAACATGAACAACCCGATCACGGTTCAGGTTCTTGGTATTTGTTCCGCCCTCGCGGTTACAGCCAAGCTAAAGCCTGCTGTTGTGATGGCTTTGGCCGTGATGGTAGTTACGGGTTTCTCCAATCTGCTGGTGTCCGTTTTACGAAATGGCATTCCGCCGAGAATACGAATTATTGTCCAGCTTGTTATTGTGGCCACACTCGTTATTCTCGTAGATCAACTACTGAAAGCTTTTCTTTTTGATGTAAGCAAACAACTTTCCGTATTTGTGGGGTTGATTATTACCAACTGTATCATTATGGGACGTCTCGAAGCTTTTGCAATGGCCAACAAACCCTGGCCGGCCTTTATGGATGGTATCGGAAACGGACTGGGTTATGGTCTTATCCTGATCATCGTGGCCTTTTTCAGAGAGTTGTTCGGTTCGGGGACTCTTTTCAACTACCAGATGATTCCGCAAAGCTTTTACAACGCTGGTTATGTGAATAACGGGATGATGATTTTGCCACCTATGGCACTCATTACCGTTGGCGTTATCATCTGGGTACAACGTTATTATAACAGACCATTAATTGAGAAATAGCCAAAACCTTAAAGCATCAGATTATGCATGAAATAATTAACATTTTTATCAAGTCCATTTTTATTGACAATATGGTATTTGCCTATTTTCTCGGCATGTGTTCATACCTCGCTGTCTCTAAAACTGTTGATACTTCGGTAGGACTCGGTGCTGCGGTCATTTTTGTCCTCGGCATCACCGTACCGGTAAACTATCTGTTAAATGAATATATCTTAAAGCCGGGAGCACTGGCATGGGTCGACCCGGCTTTCGCCAAAGTTGATCTGAGTTTCTTAAGTTTTATCATCTTCATTGCTATCATTGCTGCCATCGTTCAGCTGGTGGAAATGGTAGTAGAGAAATTTTCGCCGTCACTGTATAATTCACTGGGGATTTTTCTCCCGCTGATTGCCGTAAACTGCGCCATCCTCGGTGGCTCGTTGTTTATGCAGCAGCGCGATTATCAGAGCCTCGGACAAGCTACTGCCTTTGGTGTCGGCTCGGGTGTCGGCTGGTTTCTCGCTATTGTAGCTATTGCAGCTATTCGCGAAAAAATTCGTTATTCAAAAATTCCGCCTGCCCTACGGGGAATAGGAATTACATTCATTTTGACCGGACTTATGGGAATTGCCTTTATGAGTTTT
>CAZRAW010000211.1:0-3150 GCA_964598065.1 uncultured Lentimicrobiaceae bacterium | reverse complement strand
AATTTCCGTTAATGAGATTTTTGAAATGTTATATAAAAACTGCTGTGCTTTTTCACGTTTTTTGCGTTCGGTGATGTCTTCTATAATGGATAGCAGCCTTTTTTCCCCTGCAACTTCAATTATTTCACCAAAGTAAAGGCCATATAACATTTCGCCGGATTTTTTATGGAAAGTCATTTCCATTGCTTCAATTTTGCCTTTTGACAATAAAGCTCTCTTTAACCTGTTTCGGTCAGCGGCAGAAATTACACCCAACGCTACCGATTTGATACCGATAACCTCTGTTTTAGAGTACTCCGAAAATTTAGTAAAGTTTTCGTTAATCTCAATGTATTTTCCACTATCAATTTCGCTGATACTCATTACTAATGGGCCACTATGAAATGCCTTTGAAAACAGCTCTTCAGACAATCGCAGTGTTTGCTCCGCTTTTTTTCGCTCGGTGATATCTCTGAGGATGCCTTGGAATCCGGCAGGCTCACCTGCGGAATCCCTCATAAGAGATATCGATGCCTCAATGAATCTCTTAGCTCCATCCTTTTTGATTATCTCCCAATCGAATGCTTCGGCCGGTTTTCCTGTTCGGAAGACCTCATTGAAGGTTTGAAATACTTTTTTGGCATTCTCGTCGTCCATGTACTGCCTGTTATTCATACCCATTAATTCATCTTTAGAGTATCCAAGAAGTTTGCATGACGAATCGTTGAAAAACGTGAAGTTCCCGGCGATGTCAACTTCAAAATAGCCTTCTTTGATGTTCTCAAGAATGGTTCGATATTTCTTCTCACTTTTCCGAAGCGCTTCTTCCGTCTGTTTGCGCTCGGTGATATCGGTGTGAGTACCAATAAATCTGAAGGGGGTTTCATCATCCGTCCATTCCACTATCTTCCCCCGGCCATTGACCCATATCCAGTTACCGTTTTTCTTGCGAAATCTGAATTCCACGTCATACTTTGCCAATTCACCGGCAATATAACGTCTTGCCATTTTCATGACTTTGTCGATGTCATCGGGATGAACCCGTTCCTGGAATTCCTTTAGTTTGTGTGGAAATTCGTCAATTTCATAGCCGGCCATTTCGTAATAGCGGGGGTCGAAATAAACCTCGTTCGTTATGAGGTTCCAATCCCACATCCCTTCATTCTTCACCGCCATGGCCAGGTCAAATCGTTTTTCACTTTTCCGAAGCGCTTCTTCCGTCTGTTTGCGCTTGGTGATGTCAATACCAATACTAAGGACTCCGGATATTTCCCCAATCTCATTTTTAAGCACGCTGTTTTCCCAACTGATTATTTTTTCAGTGCCATCTTTAAGAAAAATTGGATTTTCCCGGGAAGAATATCCGGGTGTTTCTTTAAAAATTCCGGAAAAACCCCGGGGAATCGTATCACCATCTTCCTTTAGTATAAAAAGCTCAAACCAGTTTTTACCTATCACTTCTTCTTTTTTATAGCCTGTGAGCTTTTCAGCATAACTGTTGAACAATGTGATGTTTGCATTTGGGTCTAATATAACGATAAAAGAATTGGCTGTTTCCACAAGATTTTCGGAGAATTTCTTTTCTTTTTGCAAAACTTTTTTACTTGCAGACAATTCCTGGTTTAATGCCCTGAGCTGTTGTTCGCTTGCGGCAAGCTGTTGGTTATTTGCTTCAAGTTGCTGGTTAGCAGCTCTTAGCTGTTGCTCGATTGCTTTAAGTTGCTGGTTTGCCGCTTGTAACTGTTGCTCGTTTGCTTCAAGTTGTTGATTCGCCGCCCTTAGTTGTTGTTCATCAGCCTTAAGTTGTTGATTCGCCGCCATTAACTGTTGCTCGTTTGCGGTAAGTTGCTGGTTCATTGCATTTAGTTTTTCTTCAGCTATCTTACGCTCCGTAATATCAATTACAAATACGGAAAGGCCGATAATTTCATTTTGTTCGTTATAAACAGGGGCATAGCGATTTTCCCAAAATAAACGTTGCAGGTGTTGATCGCCATACTCTTCCACCAACATCAAATATTCTCCGTGAAGCGCTTTATCAAAATTCTTTTTAGCCTTTTCATGATCAGCAGGATCCGGGATAATCTCCAACATACTCATGCCAACTTTAATTTCAACCCCCCAGATTTTCTTCATAATTTGTTTGTGCTGAGAGGTAAATGCCGTATATCGGTATTCTTTATCCAAAGCAAAAACAATCATGCCATGCGGGCTCTCCAGAATGGCGTGCAACAGGGCCATGTTTTTAGTAACTGTTGCTTTGCTTTCCTTTAACTGTTGGTTGGCTGTTTGCAGCTGTTGTTTGCCGGTATTTAATTGTCGGTTGATGCCGTTTAGTTTTGCCTCAAGCTTTTCTGATTTTGTAAGCTCTTGTTTCAACGCTTTAATTTCATCTATAAGCTGTTCTCTCGTTTTACCTGTATTGCTCATCATAACGTATGCCCTCTATTGATGAATTGTTTTAATTTTACTAATGTGCCATTTGTATTCCGCTTAAACTCACATAACACTTTTTCAGTACTTTCGCCGATGGTGAAGTAAACAACACCTGTTTCCATGTCCAACCTGACACTACGCCTTTCAAAGCCACCCAATGAGCTTGCGCGGATTTTCAATTTCTTTTCGCCAATAGTTTTCACAACGCTGTTAACAAGCGCCTCTGCTATGAAATCATCTTCTTTTCTCAATACATTTGCTCCGCCTATAATGCAAATCTCAATATTTGAATTTTGAGCTCCTGACTCATATAATTTGTTTAATAAATTATTAATACCATCATTAACATATTTATTTTTATCGTGTCTGTTTTCTTTAAGTGATTTGCCAGGTAACATAACGTGTGCCATACCTCCAATTTTGTTTTTAGTATCATAAGCCACAACGGCAACACAGGAGCCCAAAGGGCTGGAGGCTATTATCTCGTCCTTTGAACCGGTAACTATTTGGCCCGACGAAACATATTTTGTTGCTCCGGTTTCTGTTTCAGCAGGTATATATCTATACATCTTTTCTGTTAATTGGCCTGTCATAATGGATATGGCCAAAGATAGGGAAAAAAATTGTGTTTATTATTCAGAAACTTCTATTCGTTCCAAATCTCACATTCCAACATCCTTACATCCAAATTATTTCTCCGGTTCAATGGATTCTCACGCCATACCTCCGCACCGG
>CAZRAW010000210.1:0-3165 GCA_964598065.1 uncultured Lentimicrobiaceae bacterium | reverse complement strand
TTCAAAGGTGGTGCCACGAAAATATAGTTCCAACGGACAAAAGTGTACAATCCCAATTCTCTGATTTTATCCGCTACTTTGTTCATAACCACCATCTCTTCCGGTTTTGCGTTGAAAGGTGCCATTGGTTCTTTGCTAAGTCTGTTTTTCACCAACTCGAAACAACCCAATAAACCGGTATTTCTGAAATCGCCAATACTCGGATGTCGTTGTTTCATTTCTTCGGCTATTTTCTCAACATACTTTCCCATATTGGACGCATTTTCCAGCATATTTTCATCTTCATATATTTTTAGTACTTCAAGAGCTGCAGCACAAGATACGGGATGGGCATTGTAGGTCATGCCGAGCATTAAGGGTTTGTCGTCGTAATAAGAGGCAATCTTGTCGCTTACAATCAAAGCTCCTAAAGGCAAATAACCGGCAGTGATTCCTTTTGCAGCAGCAATCATATCAGGTACTACGCCGTGGTTGTCGATGCCAAACCATTTTCCGGTCCTGCCAAACCCGCTCATCACCTCATCGGCAATTAAGAGGATACCATATTTATCGCAAATAGCCCTAAGCTGTTTGAAATACCCGGGAGGATATTTAATACAACCCGATGAGCCACTTTCACCTTCCATTAATATGGCGGCTATATTTTCAGGCCCCTCAAACTTAACAACTCTTTCGATATGACTTATACATTCCATTTTACAAGATTCTGGTTCCTGACTCCACGGACAACGGTAGCAATAGGCATCTTCAACATGAATTACATTAGGCATCTGTTGTGAATCAGATTGCAATTTCCTCGGGTCGCCACCAACAGTCATCGCACCATAAGTAGCACCGTGATAAGAACGATATCGTGAAATAATTTTATGTCTTCCGGTGTAGAGCCTTGCCAGTTTAATGGCATTTTCAATAGCCGTGGCACCACAAACGGTAAAAAAGGTTTTTGTCAGATTTCCCGGAGTAATTTCTGCAATTTTTTTACCGAGATCCCCTCTTACTTTTGTGACACAACCCGGGGTTACGTAACTTATTTCCAGCATTTGGTCGGCAACTGCTTTTGTTACGCGCTGATTTCCGTGGCCGATGTTCACATTCATCAAGCCTGATGAGAAATCAAGATAGCGTTTCCCATCATAGTCATACAAGTTAACACCCTTGCCGCTTTTGATTGCAATTGGAGAGATTCCTTTCTGCTTACTCCAGGAAAACAAGGTATAATCCATACTGTTTTGTATGATACGGGCACTTTCCGAAACTGATTTTGTTTCTGACATGATTAATAAAATGTTTACGTTAAATAATTATTTTAAATTCCTCTAACTCATCCAGTTAATTCCTGCTTCCGGATTCCATTTTGTGGTGGTTTTTTTTAGTTTGGTCCAGAATTCAATGGAGCTTTTTCCTGTGATATCGCCTACACCAAATTTACTTTGATTCCAGCCTCCAAAAGAGAATGGCTCTCTCGGGACGGGAACGCCCACATTAACACCTACCATTCCTGCACTTGCATTTTCGGTGATGTATTTTGCCATCCCTCCGTTTTGTGTAAATACGGCAGCGGCATTCCCATAGGGGCTGGCGTTTTCGATGGATAATGCTTCATCCACTGTTTTAACACGTATGATGCTGATAACCGGGCCGAAGATTTCTTCTTTTGCCACAGCCATATCGGGAGTAACAAAATCGATAACCGTGGGTCCTACATAGGTTCCTTTTTCTTTACCAACAGCCGTAGCATTTCTGCCATCGACAAGAATTTTGGCTCCTTGTTTTTCCGCTTCGGTAATGTACTTTTCAATTCGTTCTTTGGCTTCTTTATTGATCACTGCGCCAAGATTTTCACCCGGAATAATTTTTTTGGCTTCAACACATACTTTTTCTATGATATGATCAACTTCTCCTACTGCAACCATAGCCGAAGCCGCCATACACCGCTGTCCGGCACAACCGCTCATGGAGGCTGCAATATTTGAAGCTGTCATTTGAGGAATAGCATCAGGCAATACAATCAGGTGATTTTTAGCCCCGCCCAAAGCAAGGCATCGCTTATAATTTGATGTAGCCCTGTTGTAAACGATCTTAGCCACCTTTGTGGAACCCACAAATGAAACGGCTTCAATTCCGGGATGATCACAGATGGCCTTTACCATCTCGCTGTCGCCATTAATGATATTAAATACACCATCCGGCAAACCGGCTTCTTTCAATAATTCAGCAATTTTGCCGCAACTGAGAGGGTCTTTTTCCGAAGGCTTCATAATCATACAGTTTCCCAAAACAATGGCATTCGGCAGTGTCCAGTTAGGCACCATACTTGGGAAGTTGAAGGGGGTAACAGAGGCCACAACGCCTATCGGGTTATACTCTGTACGGCATTCAACGCCACGGCTTACCTCCATGATTTCACCAGTCACCAATTGTGGCAGTGAGCAGGCAAATTCGGTCAGTTCCATGGACTTTTCTATTTCAGCTTTTGATTCGACAAATGTTTTACCACATTCTTCCTGAATTAAATTGCTAAGTTCCGTCATATGTTTTTCAAGCAGTTCCCGATAGCGATAAAATATCTGTACCCGTGTTTTAATCGGCATTTTTGACCAGCCGGGAAAAGCTTTAGATGCAGCTTTTACTGCTTTATCCAAGTCCGACTTATCCGACATAGGCACTGTTGACAGCAGAGAACCGTCAATGGGCGAAATAATTTCTAAACTGCGCAAACCGGAGGCGTTTATAAATGCTCCGCCAATAAAATTCTGAACTTTTGGATACTTCATTTTTTTCTGTTTTTTACAATTTTTTTAAAAAAGATTTCAAATGTATCTATAATTTTAATCACATTTAAGTTATTTTCTCTTTTTGTACCGATCTTTTGAATTTTTTAACATTACGGTTTTCTTTTTGTATTTGAGTTGTTTTCTCGTTTTGTACCGATCCTCTGTTTATTAGGGCTGAATTAGTGAGCGTGTACAAAATAAGTTTATCAATATTATCTTTGCCGTTACAAAACAAAAAGAGTCTTCGGAAGGGGAACAGAGCTGTTTTGCAGCCTGCTTTTCTCTGAAGAAAAATTTTTGTTTTTTAGTTTTAATATCCTGGAACGGCACAGGGCATTCGCATCGGATTAATTGAGTTTAAAGTGGAATAAAAATCGAGAGATTACTGAAA
>CAZRAW010000209.1:0-3228 GCA_964598065.1 uncultured Lentimicrobiaceae bacterium | reverse complement strand
TACGCTTGTATTTAAAGCCAGTCATTTACAAAAGTAAACTCCTGATTTTAAATACTTCGCAAGCCTCGAATTCGAACATTCTGCACTAAACACTTGATTTCTTGATAGTCTGAGTAGTAAGTTTATATTTAATCTTTCGAACCGGTGTGGATTTTTTTGTTTCATCCCCCCAAAAATGATTAGCCTTTTGCCAGGCTTCTCGAAATAATAATTTTCTGCACTTCCGAGGTGCCTTCATAAATCTGTGTCAACTTGGCTTCGCGCATGAGACGCTCTACGTGATACTCTTTCACATAACCATAACCGCCGTGAATTTGTACCGCTTCGGTAGTAACTTCCATTGCAATGTCGGCAGCATACTGTTTGGCCATGGCACTGGCCACGGTAATAGGCTTGTGATGATCTTTCAGCCAGGCAGCTTTCAGGCAAAGGTTACGGGCGTTTTCAATTTTTACGGCCATATCGCTCAGCTTAAAAGCAATAGCCTGATGATTAATGATCTCGGTACCAAAGGCCTTCCGCTCTTTGGCATAAGCTAAAGCTCTTTCGAATGCTCCTGAAGCAATGCCCAAAGCTTGCGAAGCAATACCGATACGACCGGCTTCGAGCACCATCATGGCAAATTTAAAGCCGAAGCCATCATCACCAATTCGATTTTCCCTCGGTACTTTTACGTCGGCAAACATAACCGAATGAGTATCGGAGCTACGCATTCCCATTTTGTTTTCGTGAGGGCCTATCGTGATTCCGGGAGTGTTCTTTTCAACAATAAAAGCGTTGATACCGTGGCTGTGTTTATCCGGATGCGTCTGAGCCATTACAATGTAAGTGGAAGCTGAGTTCCCATTAGTAATCCAATTCTTCGTACCGTTTAACAGATAGTAATCGCCTTTGTCTTCGGCGGAAGTATATTGATGGGTAGCATCCGAGCCCGCTTCCGGTTCCGACAAAAGGAAAGCTCCGATAACCTCACCACGGGCAAGAGGACGCAGATATTTCTGCTTCTGCTCTTCGTTGCCAAAACGGTTCAGGCCATAACAAACCAGTGAGTTATTTACAGACATAATCACAGCCACGGAAGCATCGACTTTGGCAATTTCTTCCATCGCCAACACATAGGAAACGGTATCCATACCGCCTCCGTCATATTCCGGAGATACCATCATTCCCAAAAACCCAAGCTCGGCAAGATTTTTAATATGACGGGCTGGAAATTCAGCTTTTTCTTCTCTTTCCAGTACATCCAGGGTTAGCTCACGCCGGGCATAATCTTTGGCAGCTTGTTGAATCATAAGCTGTTCTTCGGTAAATTCAAAGTTCATGATACTATTTTTAAAACTGTAATTGTCTGCTAACAAATTTACGGAATAATTGTTTTGAACTGATTCTAAATACGAAACAGTTTTCAGGTAATAATTTCAGCTAACAAATTACAGTTTGTAACCGTTCATTTTTCCGGCAGTCAGGTTAAAATCCGCCACCAGTTTTTTTACAATTTGACTTGCCGGTTTTATGGCATTAATCATTCCGGAAACCTGCCCAATCTCCAGTTCACCTTCGGTAATATCGCCCTCAAACATCCCTTTTTTGGCACGGCCTTTCCCAAGTATTCCTGCCAGTTCTTCTTTTGAAGCGCCTTTTTTTTCGGCAGCATGAATTTTTTCAAAAAACGGATTACGCAACAGCCGCACCGGGACAAGCTGCTTTAATGTGAGATAAGTTTCGCCATCACCGGCATCCACAATTTTTTGTTTAAATGCCTCATGGGCGGACGATTCTGCGGAAGCGGCAAACAGGCTGCCAATCTGAACGCCGGCAGCGCCCATGGCCATCACCGCATACATGGCCGACCCCGAACCAATGCCCCCGGCAGCTATCATCGGAATATGCACTAAATCACTAAGCATTTGAAGTAAAACCAACGTGGTGGTCTCTTCAAATCCGTTGTGTCCGCCGGCTTCAAAACCTTCGGCTACTATGGCATCCACACCGGCTTCCTGCGCTTTCAGTGCAAATTTTTTGTTGGCCACCACATGTACTACCGTAATCCCTTTTTCTTTCAAAAAGGAGGTGTATTTTTTAGGATTACCGGCAGAGGTAAAAACAATATCAATCCCTTCGCGTACGATAATTTCTATGATTTCATCCGTTTGGGGATAAAGCAACGGTACATTTACGCCGAAAGGTTTACGGGTGGCCTGTTTGCATTTCCTGATGTGTGTCTCCAGCGTTTCCGGATACATGGAGCCGGCACCAATAAGCCCCAGCCCGCCGGCATTGCTCACAGCCGATGCCAGTTCCCAGCCGCTGCACCAAATCATGCCGCCCTGGATAATGGGGTATTGTGTGTTAAATAATTTTGTGATATTTTTCATAATATTTTTTATTCAGTTGTCAGGTGATGGTCAAACAACCGTTTGACAGCTAAGCAAATAACCATTGTTTGGCAACTGTCTGACGCGTGAAGTGCCTGCCTGTTGTTTAACGATAGAATGACTTACTAAAACCACTCATTCAAAGCCAAATCTACTAACGCTTCTTCAACTCTTTCATCATCTCCTTCACCACCAGTCCGGCATCCTCTTTAATGTCGAGAATAGTTGCGGCAAGCATGTAACAAGGCGTTGTAAAAACATTGTATTTATGGTCATGCACCACCTGTCCGTGTGTGGTTACCACATGTTTACTGCCCATTTTTTCGATGGCTTCTATGGTCCCCGGATCATTTCCGATGGTTACTTCCACACCCTGAATCACGCGCGCCACTATTGCCGGGGCAATACACAAGGCGCCAATAGGCTTATGTAAGGCCAGCATTTGTTTAATAGCGTCTTCCACCTCCGGGTTAACGGAAGCATCGGCGCCATCAAAAGCAACGGTACTCAGATTTTTGGCAGCTCCGAAACCGCCCGGAAAGATGAGAGCATCAAAATCAGCAGCTTTGAATTTGCTCAGCGGCTTAATGTCGCCACGGGCAATACGTGCCGATTCCACCAATACATTCCGGCTCTCGTCCATCTCTTTGCCCGTCAGGTGATTGATGACATGATATTGTGGAATATCCGGCGCAAAACATTGATAAACACCACCTTCCTCAAGAATGGACAACATGGTCATGGTAGACTCATGAATTTCAGCACCATCGTAAACACCGCATCCCGACAGCACTACGGCAAATTTTTTCTTTTCCATGATAAAATATTTTAAGTCATTTGATGAGCTAAATTA
>CAZRAW010000208.1:0-3239 GCA_964598065.1 uncultured Lentimicrobiaceae bacterium | reverse complement strand
TGTGTATGAATGTGCGGTGGGATTTCATCTTGTGGGTAACGGTTTGGGCTATGCGTAGTTTGGAGTTTTGAAACGATTAATTTTCAATTTGCCACTAATTTTATTTGATGCTGAAAACTTCAATAACAGCACATTACCCAAATTACGTATAACCTTTATTAGCCAAAGTGTTTTATCTCATTGTCAATAAATTCATTAATTTCTTATTTATATAATAATTTCCCGTTCCTAATTTTTGTTTTTTTAATATCCCATCTTTCGTCAATTCATTTAAATATTTTGCGGCTGTTATTCTCGATACTCCTAAATCTTTTTCTATAAATTCAATTTTAGTATAAGGGTGTTTAAACAAATTGTTTAATAAGTCTTGACTATAAAATTTATAATTATTTCTGAGTACGTTTTTATACTCAAAAATTAATTCTCTTATTTTACCAATTAGGACAATTGTTTCTTTTGATATTTCTTCAACTGCTTCAAGCATATACAATATCCAATATTCCCAATTATCTGTTTCCCTGACTTCTTGCAACAATTTATAATACATCCCTTTATTCAAAATTATGTATCGGCTTAAATATAATATTGGAAGGTTTAATAAATCTTTCATTACGAGATACAAAACATTAATAATCCTTCCCGTTCGCCCATTTCCATCATAAAACGGATGAATACTCTCAAATTGGTAGTGAATTATTGCCATTTTCACCAATGGGTCAAAATCAGATATTGTATCATCATTGATAAATTGTTCAAGGTTTGACATTATATCCAAAATTTCTGAATATTCTTGTGGTGGCGTATAAACTGTTTCTCCTGTTGTTGCATTTTTCAAAGCAGTTCCTGGTAACTTTCTAAAACCTGCATTGTTTTTTTCTAATTCAGATTGTATTACAATTATATCCCTATTTGTTAATATTTTATTTTTTGAGATTAGAGCAAATCCTTTCTTCAAAGCGGAAATATAATTTTGAACTTCTTTTGCATTTAATGACTTAAAACTATCAAGATTTAATTCTGCTTTATAAACATCATCGTGTGTCGTAATTATATTTTCTACTGCTGAACTGTCTTTTGCTTCTTGAAGTCCCAAAGTATTAATCAAGATGTTCTCATTTGGGATAGTCGCAACAATTCCTTTTAATTCAGCCAATGCTCGATGTGCAGAAGCAAGCTTTTTCAAAACTTTCTTAGTTTCAATGTCTTTTTCTATTGGTAATTTTTTTAACATTTTATTTCTGTAAAATTTTCTTCATTTATTTTACAAATATAATTCGTTTTGATAAGAAAATCAAATAATCTTTACATACTAAATGTGAAATGATAAATTTTTTACTGTTTCTTTACATTTTGGCCAACTTCTTATACCCACACCAAATGCACAATTTATTCCAAAACAGGGACTGAGGAAACAGCATATTTTTATTGTGTTTATCCCCGTTTGGTGTAAGCTACCCTCTTTTACATCTTCTTACCCACACAACCACTCTATCCCAAATACTTCCTCAGTATTTCGCTCAGTTGGGCCATTTTTATCGGCTTGTAAATAATATCGTTAAACCCTGCTTCCACGGCTTCTTTTTTGCCGATGTTCAGCGCCAGTCCGGTTTGGGCAATAAGCGGGATATCTTTGTTTTCCTTTCGGATAACTTTAGCTACTTCCAGACCGTTCATTTTGGGCATTTGGATGTCAATAAAAGCCACATCAATTTCATTTTTGTACTTTCGGTAAAGCTCCAGCACCTCTTCTCCGTCTCTTGCATATAACATCTTTATTCCGGTTTTTTTTAGTGTCTCACGGAAAAAAGTAAAAATTTGTTTGATGTCGTCGGCGATGAGAAGGGTTTTCCCCAGCCAGGCATTTTCAGGCGGAAGCGAAGACCTTTTCTTTTTCTCTACCGGAAAAAGTCCGGATATTTTTTCAGGTTTTTTGTAAGGAATAATGAAAGTAAAAATACTTCCTTTTGCAGGTTCGGACTCAACAGAAACCTGTCCGCCCATAAATGTTACCAGCCGTTTGACAATAGAAAGTCCCAGTCCTGTTCCGCGAAAATTTTGTGTAAAATTTTCTTCTACCTGTGTAAACCGTTCAAAAATAGTCTCCTGTTTATCTCTCGGAACACCAACGCCGGTATCTTTCACATAAAACTCAAGTACGGGAACAGATTTTTGTAACAGACGATAGCCTATTTCAATCACACCCTCGGGCGTAAATTTGGCAGCGTTGCTCAGCAGATTGTCCAGAATTTGTTTCAGGCGGACTTTATCGGCGACAATCACATCGGGTGCATCATCCGGAATATTTAATAAAACTTTTACCGGTCTGCCTTTCAGGTGGTTAGTAAAGATGGTGTGAATTTCCATCAGGAATTTTTTCAGCGAAAACTTCTGCTCAAACAGTTTCATCTCCCCGGCTTCTTCTTTGGATACCTCCAAAATTTCGTCGATGATATTAAGAAGTTGTTCGCCGCTGTTGATAACAATAGAAGCAAATTCTTTTCTTTCGCCAGGTGATAAATTTTCGTCCTGCAACAGTTCGGCAAAGCCGATGATTGAGTTCATGGGGGTTCTGATTTCATGCGACATGTTGGAGAGAAAAGTCATTTTCAGTTTTTCACTTTCTTCTGCTTTTTTTCTCGCCGCGATGAGCTCTTCCATATATTTTTTTAGTTCGAGATGCGTTTTGATACGCGAAAGCAGCTCCTCTTTTTCAAAAGGCTTGGTGAGATAATCAACAGCACCGGCCTGAAAGCCTTTCACTAAGCTTTTTTTATCGGATTTGACAGTAACAAAAATTACCGGAATGTTTTTGGTGCGCTTATCGGATTTTAGTATCCTGCAAACTTCTATACCATCAATATCGGGTAGATAAACATCAAGCAGGATTAAATCAAAAGCATTTGACTTTGCTTTTTTGATAGCGAGAGAACCGCTTTCAGCAAAAGCAGCTTTGATATTTGATTCGGATAAATATTGGTTAATGAGTTCGCGCGCTGAGGCTGAATCGTCAACTACAAGGATATGGTTTGATCCGTCGGTCATCGTGTCGGGGTTTTTCGTCTCTTTCAAAGATAGAAAAAATTGGGACATAAAACAAACTTTTAAAAAGATTTTATTCAAAAATAAATAATCGGTAAAGTTAAAGAAAGTCAGACGGTTTATTTGCAGTTCCTTTTGCCTTTTTTAATGAAGCTGTTTAAAGTTAAATGGGATTTTCGAGAGGAACAGGTTGGCTTTAG
>CAZRAW010000207.1:0-3286 GCA_964598065.1 uncultured Lentimicrobiaceae bacterium | reverse complement strand
GCGGCAGGTCAAATTTTACACAAGCCATGCCGGCGCCATCCTGACCCCGGTTGTGCTGTTTTTGCATCAACAGATGCAACTTCTGTAGTCCGTAAAGGGTACTTCCGTATTTCCCCTGATAATATTCCAACGGTTTCAACAGCCTTACGAGGGCAATACCACACTCATGTTTTATCGATTCGCTCATTAGTTTGAAAGATAATTTTATCTTTGAATAATTATTTTTCAAAATTATTAAAAATCATGGTACAAATAAGGATGGCAACAGAAGAAAACCGGGAAATAATTTCAGACTTTCAAGTGAAAATGGCCCGGGAAACGGAAGCTCTTGTTTTGGAAAAAAAGACACTAAACGAAGGTGTTATGCATGTGTTGCGCGATTCGGAAAAGGGGAAATATTTTGTAGCGGAAGATGAGGGCAAAGTGGTGGCCTCACTACTCATTACCTTTGAATGGAGCGACTGGCGCAACAAGTGGGTATTATGGATCCAGTCGGTTTATGTGCTCCCGGAATACCGGAAACAGGGCGTTTTCAAAAATATGTATGCACATATTAAAAAATGGGCTACTGACGACAACGAAATGGCCGGCATACGTCTTTACGTGGATAAAGCCAACAAAAACGCCATCAAAGTTTATCGCAAATTGGGCATGAATGGCGAACACTACCGGCTTTTCGAGTGGATGAAAGATTAAAATTTTCTGCTAATCTTTTTTTGGGCGGCCGGGCGCGCTTTCCGTTATAGCTGTCTCAGGGTTGGTAAGCATCTGTAGTTGGTGCGTGGGCTTCCCGGCGGTCAGCCTCCGCCCGCCAACAGTTGCTAACCATCCCTTTCGTCAGGCTGCCACTCCAATCGCTGCCGCAGGGAGCAGTCGTAACCTTTCAGGTTGATGCAAATCCGGAATAGCCTAATCCTAATGGTTTATAATTTGTAATTTCAGGTCGGGATACAGTTCCCGACCAGCTTTAAAAGATGGGGATTGCCCCCAACCTTTCAAGGGGGCACAACGAGAGAAGTTAAAACCTTTATTCCAAATTAAAGGGCTCTGCTTCACGGTGCACTTTCTCCTCAAAAGTTTCCCGGTCCAATTCTTCTGAGTTTCCACAAATCGGGCACTGCCAAAAATAAGTTGTTTTCAACGGTACCACCCGCAGAAAAAACAGGGTTATAAATTGCTGTTGTTTTTGGAGAATCCAGTGCGTATCATTGTTACAGCGAAAGCAATGTTTCGTTGTTGTGCAACGGAATTGTTGAATCTTCGGTTGTGCCCCGGCAATGAAAATCATGGCATAAAAATACGAAAAGATGGTATTGCCATTTCTTTACTTAGGGTTTGTAGCGAAATAACGTATGCAGAATTGGCGAAGTTATTTTGTTCTTTTTCAAGACACATAATCTGCGAATAGCACAGCTATTTAAGGATTTTGTAACGAAGAAAAAAGGCAAAAGGACAAGTCAAAATGTAAAGGTTATTTCGTTACAATCCCTTAACCCAATCCGAAGGTTGTGAATTTTATCCCCGCAAGGTAGCCGTCAGTCTTTTGGGATGAAGAAACTCATGGGAAAGAATTCCTTTCTACGCACCCCACCACCACAGCCGCAATTCAGAACCCCGCCCGGCGGGTTTGCGGGAAGACAGCGGGGTGAAGAATCTCCCCGCAAGAAAATCCGCTTCAAAATACCCTTTTTGCTCAAGGTGCAGTATTGAAGTGGGGAGACTCTTCGCCGGCGCTTACGCTTTTGCCTGCCTAAAGGCCGGCTCTGAGATGAACTTTCTTTTTTTTTGGGGACTCTTCGCTATCCCTGCTCTGAAGGCCAACATACACGATAGTTCTGAGATAAACTGTCTTTTTTGGTGGAGAAAGTGCTCCCTTTATGGAAGAAACCGGACAAAAGAATTACCAATTACATGATAATTTTCGATTCAATACGAAATATAATATAATAATTTTCGTTTTAAAACGAAAATTATTATATTTGCAGAAAGAAATGTTATGATTAAGCGAATTCTAAAACAACGAATTATTTCGGATTTGCCGTTGCATAAAACGGTTATCCTGTTGGGTGCAAGGCAAGTGGGAAAAACAACTCTCCTCCATGATTTGTTTGCCCGTAAAAAAGATGTATTGATACTCAACGGCGATGAACCCGATGTACGTGAGCTGCTGAGTAATGCTACTTCGGTACAACTTAAAAACTTATTTGGCAAGGCCCGAACCGTTGTGATAGATGAAGCCCAATTAATTCCGGATATAGGCCTTAGCCTGAAACTTATCAACGACTACATAAAAGATGTGCAACTTATTGTTTCGGGTTCATCATCGCTTGATCTTGCCAATAAAATTAATGAACCACTCACCGGTCGAAAGCTGGAATATTTTCTTTATCCGCTCTCATTTCGGGAAATGGTTCATCATCACGGTCTTTTGCAGGAAAAGCGCTTTCTGCCAACCCGGCTGATTTACGGCTATTATCCCGAGATTGTAACTTCACCCGGAAATGAGATTGGGCTGTTGAAAAACCTTGCCGGAAGTTATTTGTACAAGGATATTTTATCGTTCGGCCTGATAAAAAAGCCGGTGATTCTCGACAAACTGCTCAAAGCATTGGCGCTGCAGGTGGGAAGCGAAGTCTCCTATTTTGAATTGAGTCAAATGGTAGGGGCAGATAAGGAAACCGTAGAACGTTACATTGATTTGCTGGAAAAAGCTTTTATCATCTTTCGCTTGAATGCTTTTAGCCGGAATGTTCGTAATGAAATTAAAAAAGGAAAAAAAATCTATTTTTTCGACAATGGGATAAGAAATGCCTTGATCGGTAATTACCTGTCTTATGAATTGCGCACGGATAAAGGGGCGCTCTGGGAAAATTTCATGGTAAGTGAACGAGTAAAATTCCTCAGTTACAATGGATTTTACGGGCATTATTATTTTTGGCGGACGACCCAACAGCAGGAAATTGATTTCATTGAAGAACAGGATGGAAAAATCTATGCTTACGAATTCAAATTGAAATCAGGGAAGAAAGTGCGTTTCCCCGCTACCTTTCTGAAAGCCTATCCGGTGGAAAAACGGGAAGTGATCTCTATGGAAAACATGGAAACTTTTGTCGGTTAGCGAGCAGAAGAAAAATAACGAGAATAATAAAATATTGAATGAGAATTAAGAAATCTGCGAAGTGGATGAATCATAATAACCACGTGCTTCACACGTGGATTTAAATCAGATAGAATAATAGAAACCCTGAAATGGGTTCAATAATAGATAGTTGTCCTGAATAAGTGT
>CAZRAW010000206.1:0-3321 GCA_964598065.1 uncultured Lentimicrobiaceae bacterium | reverse complement strand
CACCATCCGGAAATGATGCCCCGGCTACCACGAAAATATTATAACTACTTTACGCCCCGCTACGCCCGGAAAGCAGACAGGATACTGACCGTTTCGCAATTTACCAAACAGGACATCGTTAAGCAATACGGTATCGACCCTGCAAAAATCGATGTGGTTTACAACGGTGCCAACCCGATTTACGCACCGGTATCCGAAGAGCAGCAACAGCAGACCCGAAAAAAGATATCGCAAGGTCGCCCCTACTTTATTTTTGTGGGAGCACTGAATCCACGGAAAAACATCGCAGGACTTTTCAAAGCTTTTGACCTGTACGTGCGGGAAACTGCCGTCGACACTTGTCTTGTGGTGGCAGGTGAAAAAATGTACTGGGATAGAAGTATCAAAAAGGCTTTTGCGGAGATGAAGCATAAAGATATGGTGATCTTCACCGGCAGGCTGGAACCCGAGGAGTTAAAGAACGTCATGGGGTCAGCGCTGGCACTAACGTTTGTCCCGTTCTTTGAAGGATTTGGTATTCCCATAGTGGAAGCTTTCAGAGCTGGTATTCCGGTGATTACGTCCAATATTACCGCCATGCCGGAAATTGCAGGCGATGCCGCACTGTTGGTCGATCCGTTTCAGATAAAAGAAATTGCCGGAGCCATGAAAAGCATTACTTTTGTCCCTGAATTAAGGAATAAGTTGGTTGAAAAAGGTTTCCAAAGAAGTCAAATGTTTAGCTGGGATAAAACCGCTAAACTGTTTTGGGAGTCCATAGAAAAGACCATGCAGCAAGCAAAATCATAAAAAGATGAACATCTTAATTTTAGGGTCCGGAGGTCGGGAACATGCGCTTGCATGGAAACTGGCACAAAGTCCGAAAGCAGAGCAAATATACATTGCTCCGGGCAATGCGGGAACAGTTCTAACAGGAATCAATGTTCCCATCGACCCGGTTGATTTCGAATCGGTGAAAACTTTTGTTATTGAGAAAGAAGTTGACATGGTGATTGTAGGGCCGGAAGTACCGTTGGTAAACGGCATCCGGGATTTCTTTTCAGAGGATAAAATTTTACGGGATGTAGCCATTATTGGCCCCGGAAGAGCAGGGGCGCAGCTGGAGGGAAGCAAAGATTTCGCCAAAGCTTTTATGAAAAGACATGAAATACCCACGGCAACTTATGAGACTTTTACGGCAGAAACACTAAAAGCGGGAGAAGCATTTTTAGATAATATCAAAATGCCCTATGTTTTGAAAGCCGATGGGCTGGCCGCCGGGAAAGGAGTTTTAATTCATAACAATCTGGAAGAAGCAAAAGCGGAGTTACGAAGTATGCTTGTGGATGCCAAATTCGGTAAAGCTTCAGGCAAAGTAATCATTGAGGAGTTCCTCAACGGTATTGAACTTTCTGTTTTTGTGCTGACCGATGGAAAAGACTACGTTTTACTACCCGAAGCCAAAGACTATAAACGTATTGGTCTGGGCGATACCGGCCTGAATACCGGAGGCATGGGTTCCATTTCGCCGGTTCCTTTTGCCACCGGCGAATTTATGAAAAAAGTAGAAGAACGTATTATTCGTCCCACCATTAGCGGCTTGCAACAGGAAAATATTGTTTATCAGGGTTTTATCTTTTTCGGACTCATGAAGGTGGACGATGATCCTTATGTCATTGAATACAACTGCCGCATGGGAGATCCGGAGGCGGAATCAGTGATTCCACGGATAAAAAGTGATCTGCTGGAACTTTTCGAAAGTATGACAAAAGGAAATCTCAGCGAATTCAAACCGGATGTGGATGAACGCTATGCCACTTCGGTAATGCTGGTCTCCGGAGGTTATCCAGAGAAATATCAAAAAGGGAAAGTCATCAAAGGATTGAACAACCTGAACAACTGCATTGTCTATTATGCAGGCGCCAGTAACGATGTGGAAAACAACCTGATAAAAACCAGTGGCGGTCGTGTTTTGGCTATCACTTCTTTTGGCGACACCATGGAAGAAGCCTTAAAAAATGCTTATGCCAACGTGGGTCAGGTCGATTTTGAAGGAAAATACTACCGGAAAGATTTGGGCTTCGACTTAAAATAATATCGCCCATGATTATACGATTTTTCAGGTCTTCTTACCATACGCGGCTGTTTGTGCTAATACTGATAATCCTTCTGTTCTGGTTACCCGGAATATTTGTGCCCGCCGGAAGCAAAGTCGTATGGAAAGTTGTTTCCCTGCCTGATTTGCTGTGGTTGCAGCAGGTTGTGGCTATGATTTTATTTTTTTTCACCGCCATTTTTATCAATCATGTGGGCAGCGGACATCGCCTGTCGGGAAGAAACAGCTATTTCGCCGCATTCTTTTTCATCCTTACGGGAAGTGCACTTGGCTTTCTTACCCAAATGAGCCCTTATATTTTTGGCGTATTCTTTTTTGCACTTTTTTATTTGAAAATTTTCAACTTTCAAAGCAGCACAAAAATAATCGCAACAGCTTTCGATGCCGGACTATCCCTTGGAATAGTCAGCCTGTTTTATCCCCCGGCACTATTTTTACTTCTGTTTATCTGGCTCGCACTGCTCATCTATCAGGCCGATGAATGGAGAGCCTATTTTACGGGTATTATCGGAGTACTGCTTCCCTGGTTTTTTATATTGTCGGGTTTCTTCTGGTATGGCAAATTGCCGGAAGCCTTACAATACTTTCTGCAGGCTTTTCACTTTCGTGAGAATTGGCTTCCCTTCACCCGTAACTTCGATGTGATTTTATTTTCCATAACCGCATTGACAACACTAACGGGTGTATTTTACATTCTCGACAAGTTGCCATCTTTAAACATTGATCTGCGTCAACATTCTGCGGTAAGTCTTTGGGGATTGGTTTTTAGTTCGCTCATTGTTTTTCTGTTTGCGGCTCCCGTGCAGGCGCTCTTGTTGTTGGCCTTACCGGCCTCTCTGATTCTCGGTGCATTCTTTTCGCGAATAAAGCGGCTCAGATGGGCAAACATATTTATCCTGTTATGGATACTTCTTATTTTTCTAAACCATTATTTGCCATTGTTTCATGCTACTTAAGCACTATTCCGGAAAGCTTCTCACAGAAGCCGGTTGCGATGAAGCCGGACGAGGTTGTCTCGCAGGTCCCGTATTTGCTGCATCTGTTATTTTACCCTATGATTTTGAAGATGAGCTACTGAACGATTCCAAGAAACTAAGTGAGAAAAACCGTAACCTGTTACGCACAATCATCGAAAAAGAGGCCATCAGTTGGGCCGTGGCTTCGGTAAGCCCCGCAAAGATTGATGAAATTAATATTTTAAACGCTTCTATTCTTGCCATGCATCG
>CAZRAW010000205.1:0-3367 GCA_964598065.1 uncultured Lentimicrobiaceae bacterium | reverse complement strand
ATAATCAATGTTCCGTTATTTTTTATTGCATACGACAGTGCTTCTTCCGATTGAGCAAGAATTTCACTATCCGAGCTGTTCTTCATTCTTATCTGCACCCATTTTATACCGTTTTCAAACATCAATTTTGCCTGTTCGGCATGGGTGTATTGGTCAGAAACCCGTGTTATATATTGTAAATCCTCTATTATTTTATTCATAGTGATAGCCGAGTTTGGTATTGTTTGACTTAATAAACCTTTCCACGTATAGTTTTGCCTTTGTACAAGCACTGGTTAAGGATTCGCCTTTTGCTACATAAGCTGCAATAGCCGAGGATAATACACAGCCCGTACCATGTTTATCTTTCTTGTCTTTAAACGGCTCGCCCTCAATATCGAAGCTCTTATTCTCATAAAACAAAGTATCGACACCTGCTTTCTCTTTCCGGTGCCCCCCTTTTAACAATATGGCACAGCGCAGCTCTTTTTTTACTTCCGATATTAATTGTGTGTATTCTTCAAAATTTGGTGTAATCAGATCGACATTTTCTATTATCCTTTCAGGAAGAGAAATATCATTATGGAAACTGAATCCGGCAGAAGCTTTAATGATTGGATCCCAGATAATAAAAATTCCCGGAAATATATTTTTTAGTAAGTCTGTAGTTTGTGCCAGCTGATCCAAACTTTCAATAAGTCCGATCTTTACGACCTTTACAGGATAACTTTTCAGTGGCATTACCTGCTTCTTAATCTCACTAAAGCCACACCAGCGTATGCCTTTAAATTCAGCGTCGTTTTGGTATGTTAGTGCCGAAACAACCCCCAAACCATAGGTCTTAAGGCATTCAAAAACCTTGGTGTCTGCAATAATTCCGGCACCGCCACTGGGATCGAAACCCGCAATACTTAAGCAATATGGTCTGAATGCATGCACTTATAAATCTTGTTTAAATTATTTTCGATAATTACATTATTTCCTTCAGGGTTGTTTGTCCAAACCGCACCGAGCACCGCAACACCATCAAACATATAGTTTTTTAGTTCCTGAATTTTTGTTTCATCAATACCGCTTAGAGCAATTATCTGTGTTTTCCGTTGTTCTGACAACCAGGCATTAACTTCCGGCATATCTAAGTCTCCGGTATATCCCGGTTTTGAAATACTTTTAAACACCGGACTTAAAAACAGATAATCGAAAATTCCATCCTGTGCTCTTGCTTCGGCCACCGAATGGCAGGAAGTGCTTTTTGTTCCGTGTATTTTTATATTCCCGGCAATACTTCTGTTCGTCGTTGAAAAATGAAGCCCTTTAACCTGATATTTTTGCTGCAAATTATAAGCATCGTGCAAAACAATCCTGTTATGAAACTTTTTGGGAATACTTTGCATAAATACATCATAGTCCCGATTTGATGCACCGGGTTTCCTCAGATGAAAAGTAAATTCGTATTTATCCATCAAAGAGCATAGGATATTGCTCTCGCCGGCAAAAAATTCAGGATAGGATAAAAGTATCAACTTCATAATACAATTGTATGCCGGTTATAAATAAATCTCATTACCCATTTGTTTAAACTTGTCTGCCATTTTACTTGATTTTTCTGCAAGTTCACGTACTTCCATAGATGTACGCATTGAACAGAAGTTCTCGCCACACATCGAACAGAAATGGGTTGACTTATACCCTTCGTCAGGTAATGTTTCATCATGAAACCGCATTGCTTTCTCGCTATCTAATGCAAGCGAGAACTGATCTTTCCATCTGAACTCGAACCTTGCCCTGCTCATAGCATTATCTCTGTACTGGGCCCCCGGAAAACCTTTTGCGAGGTCGGCAGCATGGGCTGCTAATTTAAATGTGATCACCCCTTCTTTCACATCATTTTTATCCGGTAACCCTAAATGCTCTTTTTGTGTAACATAACAAAGCATCGCTGTTCCATACCATGCAATCATGGCTCCTCCGATAGCCGAAGTAATATGATCGTATCCCGGAGCAATATCCGAAACCAACGGCCCTAATGTATAAAACGGAGCTTCATCGCAATATTCCAGCTGCTTATCTATGTTTTCCTTCACCAAATGCATGGGGATATGTCCCGGCCCTTCAATAATTATCTGAACATAATTCCTGCGTGCAATTCTGGTAAGTTCTCCGAGTGCTTCCAGCTCTCCGAATTGAGCTCTGTCATTGGCATCTGCCAGCGAACCGGGACGTAAACCATCACCAAGAGACACCCCGACATCGTAAGCTGCCAATATCTTGCATATATCTTCAAAATGTGTATATAAGAAACTTTCCCGGTGATGTTGTAATATCCATTTTGCCATGATCGAACCTCCACGCGAAACAATACCTGTTGTACGGTGTATGGTTTGTGGTATATGCTTCCACAACAGTCCGGCATGAATGGTAAAATAATCTACCCCTTGCTCGCATTGCTCGATAAGCGTGTCTTTATAGATTTCCCAGCTCAGGTCTTCTACCTTCCCATTTACTTTTTCCAGCGTCTGGTATAATGGCACAGTGCCAACAGGTACCGGACTATTCCGAATAATCCATTCACGGGTTTCGTGGATATTTGCACCTGTAGAAAGGTCCATAATGGTGTCTGCTCCCCAGCGGAAAGCCCATATCGCCTTTTCAACCTCTTCCTCAATGCCGGAAGTAGTTGGAGAATTCCCGATGTTTGCATTTATCTTAACAAGAAAATTGCGTCCGATAATCATTGGCTCGGATTCCGGGTGGTTTATATTTGCAGGGAGAATTGCCCTTCCTGCGGCCAATTCATCACGAACAAATTCCGGGGTAATATGTGTTTCCGGAATATGTGCACCCATCGGACAACCTTTATGCTGAGAAAATTTTTCTTTTAGTTCATCTATATGCTGGTTTTCGCGAATAGCTACATATTCCATTTCGGGAGTTATTATGCCTTGCAGGGCATAGTAATACTGGGAAATATGTTTTCCTTTTTTTGCCTTTAAGGGCTTGGTGTTTACATGCTTGAAGCGGATATGATCGAGGGATTTATCGGCATGACGCTTTTTGCCGTAATCAGAAGAGAGCTCATTTAAGATATCAACATCACCTCTGTCAAGAACCCATTTCCGACGTAATTCAGGAAGTCCTCTTTCAATATTAACTTCAATTGCCTCATCGGTAAACGGGCCCGAAGTGTCATACACCGCTACCGGAAAGTTGTGAATGGTATTACCATCTTTATCTGTTGTATCTGTAAGAGATATCTCGCGCATGGCAACCTTGATATTGTGAATTTTACCTTTCACATATATCTTTCTTGAATTAGGAAATCCTTCCTGAGTGATGCTTTCTTTCAATGTAGTATGATATTAAACGATTATTAAAAAATGTTTTCAAA
>CAZRAW010000204.1:0-3466 GCA_964598065.1 uncultured Lentimicrobiaceae bacterium | reverse complement strand
CGCAAGCCCGGAAAATGATTGATGCTACGGGAAAAGATACTTTGCTGGAAGTGGACGGTGGTGTGGACAACAGCACGGTGGAAAGTATTGTACAAAGCGGCGCCAATGTGTTGGTTTCGGGCAGCGCTATTTTCGGACAGAAGGATATTGTGGCAGCCATGCAGGAGTTGAAAGCAAAAGCAAGTATGATGTGAAATGTTAAAGTACAGGACTTTATTTCGTTATGGAATAAAATTTGCAAAGCGGTTTAAGGCTATTCCAGTCATAATAAATAAATTACGAATAAAAATCATAAAGATTATTATATTTGAATCATGAAAACAAAAACCCGAAATATAAGTCAGTTAATACGGGAGATGATTAGTTCCATTGATCCGAAAGCTGAAGTTATTCTCTATGGTTCACGGGCACGCGGAGATGAGCGGGATGATTCTGACTGGGATATTCTTATTTTAACGGATTATCCGGTAAATTTACAGATTGAAAGAGAATTTAGGAACAAATTATATGATTTGGAACTGGAGACAGGTGAATCGTTTTCCGTATTTGCCTATTCAAGAGACGACTGGCAAACAAGGCAAAGAATTACTCCGTTTTATCAAAATGTTTCACGGGAAGGGATACTGTTATGACCATTGAAGAAAGAATGGAATATGTGGATTACAGGCTCAAATCAGCGTGGAAGACATTTGAAGCTGCAAAAATATTAGCAGAAAATCAATATTGGAATTCCGCAGTAAACAGATTGTATTATTCCTTATATTATGCTGTCAATGCTCTCCTGGTATTGAACGAAATTCAGACTAAGTCGCACTCTTCAACGAAAAGTCAGTTTTCATTATATTTTGTGAAAACCGGAAAATTTGATAAGAAATATGGAAAGCTTTTTTCCGAACTGTTTGACTGGAGACAGAAAGGTGATTATGAAAATATATTTGACTATAATAACGAGTCTGTACAACCTTTGTTTGAACCGGTTGAAGAAATGATAAAACTAATTGAAGAAGAGATTAATAGCGCCAGGTAGAGTACTCCGTATACTGGTACCCGTGCTTGTCGGGATTTCTTACCTGAAGCGAGAAATCCGAATGAGCGGCGAAAGCCGTAAAACAGAACTGAAGAAATTCGATTGCCAAAAACATTTACTGTAAGATCTCTTTGGCATAATTGTCCCAGCTCATATCTTTGGAAGTCTCCGCCACATTTTCGCGCGGGATGGGTTGCAAGATGGCTTTTCGCATGACTTCTGTCATGGAAGTAATATTTTCCGGTTCGGCAAGATAACCGTTGTAACCATCTTTGACGGTTTCGGTAAAATGCCCTACCCGCGTGGCCAGCATGGGCATATTGAAATTATATGCAATGGATTCGATACCCGAAGGTGTGGCCGTCAGATAAAAAAGCATGATGTTGTCGCTCACCTGAAAATATTTGTGCACCATCTCATTAGGGACAAAATCGTTTACGACATAGGTTTTGTCCTTTAGTCCCAATTCGTCAATCAAAGACAGTGGCTGATAGTTGCGTTCGTCGTCCTGTTTTTTCAGGAAAATTTTCTTGGCAAGTCCGAAGGTCTCATTTTTGATTCGTGTGGATAATTTTTTATTGTCGAGTGTATTCCAAAACGATTCGCCGACAATCAGAAGCGAAACATCATCACGCTCTTCAGCCAGACGGGCAAAAGCTTTAATGACATTGTGAAGTCCTTTGTATTTCCGGATAAAGCCGAAAAACAGAAAAACATGTTTTTTCAGCCCCATTTCCTTTTTGGCTTTTTTCACATCAAACTCAGGATCGGGTTGAAACATGTCATACACCGGATGATACAGCTTCAGCACCTTAATGCCTTTGCCGGTAAATTTTTGCAAGCGCTCCAGCACCTCAAACGACTTTTTCGGGAAAAGCTGTTTTAGCTCATCCGCCGTTTTGTAAGCATGCACCACATAGGCATCGGCATGACGAATCCCTTTTTTAGTATAAAAATTATCCAGCGCACTCCCCTCTTTCTGAATCACAAAATGAAGATCGAAAAAAACTTCTATCTCTTTGTCTTTTTTTAGCTTACGTGCAATATATCCCAATGGCATCCCCTGAATAGCAATAGCCCACTGAAAGATAACTTTCTGCGGTTTGAGACTTTTGATAAGTTTTACCGTAGCGTGCCAGCTTAACGGATTGTTGTAATTGGTTATGTAATGCACTTTAATGCCTGTGCCGGCCAGCTGGTTCACTTTGCTTTTACGGTCGATAAAATCGCGGGGAATAATAGCCGGATACTGCTGCGTCCAGGAAACGATGTGCACATCCGTGTTTTCCATTTTATCAAAAGCTTTGGCCAGCGACGTGTTGTAGTTGGCAATGCCCCCTTTAAACATGGGACCCGGACCAAAGCAGACGATAGTTTTTTTCTTCATTTGAAATCCGGCTACAGTTTTTTCAAAGCTGCCTCATAAACACGATGCATACCTTCTTCGAGAGAAATTTTCGGTGTCCAGCCAAACTTTTCTTTCACCAATGTGGGATCGCCGTAACGCGACTGAACACCTACCGGCTTGTCAAGCAACGGTTTAATGGTCGGATGATAGCCGGCAATTGAGGTAAACACATCGATCAGCTCAAGGAAAGTGGTCAGTTTGCCCGAACCAATGTTGTAAGCCGAGCCATCGTGCACTTCATCCATCAGAATTTCGATAAAATCGATAATGTCATCGATATGCACAAAGTCGCGTCCCTGTTTTCCACTGCCCCATACCTCGAAAGGATTCTCCTTTTTGGCTGCCCGTAAAGCAATGGCTGGCACCGGATAGCTAATCTCCTGGTCTTCGCCGTAACCGGAAAACGGGCGGATACAGACTATGGAAATACCATAATGTTTGGCGGCGATCTGTGCCAGAAATTCACCGGTAAGCTTTGTCCATCCATAGGTCATATCAGGTGTCCCGAGATTTTTATTGAAGTCAATATCACTCTCTTTCAAGGCCAAAGCGCCTTCCACATTCTGCAAACTAATGGGATAAGCAGCGCTGGAGCTGGGGTAAAGCACGCGGTCGGGTTTGTGACGGGTAATCCAGTAGAAAAATTCAGAGTCAATGCTCAAATCAAGACCTACCATCATCGGATCGCCGTCAATTTTCAACCGTCCGCCCACAATGGCAGCAAAATGAAACACATCGTTAAAATGGTCAAAATCCAAATCATATTTCTCCTGAATGTAACGCGGATTTTCTCTTTGATAAAAAAGAAAATTACGGAAATCGCCTTTCCAGAAATAGATTCTTTCATCTTCTCCGATAATCTCCAAATCTTTGAACGGTTTGGAAGTAAAATTATCCAGCCACTCTTTGGGATGCCTCCCGATAGACAAATCATCCACCACAAAAATTTTATCCTCAGTAGTTTTCAGCAGGCGTTTTACCACATTTCTGCCGACAAAACCGCAGCCACCTGATACCAAATGTATTTTCAT
>CAZRAW010000203.1:0-3489 GCA_964598065.1 uncultured Lentimicrobiaceae bacterium | reverse complement strand
GATGTTACCGTTACTTCCATTGTTTTCAAAAGAGGAGAATAAAAATCTCTTTTCTAAAATTGAAAAAAGCCGCTCCGGGTTTCCCGGAGCGGCTTTTTTGAGAAATATCGTGGATATGTAAATTTATCCTAAATCAGTTTTATTAACGAAAAGCTGGCAAAATATCATTTTCTATGTAGTGAAGTTGTTAAAACTATTTACATTTTAACACATGTTGTATTTGATATTTGGCAGCAGCCACATTGGGCCCTTTCAGTACACTTTTGAAAGCTTTGCAAGCGTCTGTTTTGTCACCTTTTCCCTGATAAGCTTGTCCCAGCGTAAAATAAATATCCGATTTTTCGGTGTTCTGCAGGCTCAACGCTTTTTTAGCGGCAGCAATGGCAGTGTCCCATCTTTTCAGGCTTACATTAGCCAGCGCTGTGTAATAATACATATTTGCATTGGCAGCGTGATACTTTTTGGCATCTGCCAGATATTCCAGAGCCTTTTGCGGATGCGTTTCCTGTAATTGTTCTGCGCCCGCATTTAGTAAAGTTGTGAATGTAATATATTTGGCATTGTTATAAACTTTAGCTGCTCTGGGACTGGTAGTAGCAATTTTCCCAATTTTATTAACCATGGCCATCATGGTAGTCATGTCTTTTTTCTCTTTTGCCACAAGGCTTTTCCCGTAATAGGCCAGATAAGAGGAAGTATTTTCTTTCAAAGCAAAGTTGTATTGAACCAGGGCGGCATCCAGCTTTTTCTGATTTAAAAGGGCATTTCCCTTTGAGACGTAAACACGGGCAATATAGATATGGGCGTAATTCTTTATTTTCGCATTATTGGTAGAAATTGCCATAGCCTTGGCTTTTTTCAATTGGGCGATAGCCTGGTCAAAATCTCTTTTTTTATAAAAAGAAATTCCATTCCAAAAATAGGAGGTCGTGAGTTGTGATTCTACCTGTGACTGGAGGTCAGCAGCATCAGGACCAATAGTTTTGCACATCTTCAGCGCCTTTTCGTACAGATTTACAGCCTGTCCGAAGGCTTTTGCCTTGAACTGTGTGTTTCCTTGATTAAATATTTCTCCGGCATCGGTAACCGATTGGGCAAACAGCGCCATTCCAAACATCATAAGCCCCACAAGAAGAGCCGATTTTACAACAGATTTCATTTCTTTTACAGTTTTTTAAATTAAAAAATAAAAAGTGGTGCAAGGTAATAAAATCTTGCACTTAACAAATGTTAAATAATTTTAAAGCAAATTTCGGGTATTTATAAAATTACCGTCAGGCTATTTGTGTCTTTCTTTTATCTTTGCCCCCGATAACCATCGGGGGGAAAAGCCTCCTTAGCTCAGCTGGTAGAGCAGCTCACTCGTAATGAGCAGGTCGTGGGTTCGAGTCCCATGGGAGGCTCTGAAAAACCCGGACATAACGGCCGGGTTTTCTTTTTGAGAAAACCTTCCTTTTATCTTGGTTGTCCGGCTTTTCTGAATATTCGCTTTATGGCCAGTTTTCCGGTATATAATGCATGATACATGGAGGGTACCACAATCAGTGTCAGGAAAGTAGCAAAGGTCAGACCAAAAATTACCGTCCACGACATAGGGCCCCAAAATGCAGTGTTAGGGCCTCCGAAGAACATTTGTGGATTAAAGTTTTTCATTAAGCTGATAAAATTGATGTTCAGCCCCACAGCCAAAGGAATCAAACCCAGTACGGTTGTAATGGCAGTGAGCAGAACGGGACGCAGCCGTGTTTTTCCGGCTACCACAATGCACTCCATGGCGATATCCATTGGAAGTTCATCGCCTTCGGCAATACCCATTTCTTTTTTCTTGCGGAGTTTCACCAGTCCGATGTAATCAATCAGGACAATAGCATTGTTCACAACCACACCGGCCAGCGATACCAGTCCGATACCTGTCATCAAAACCACAAAATCCATGTGGAAAGTGGCCAGCCCGCCAAACACGCCAATGGTACTCAGAATAACGCTGAACATGATGATGGAAGGCTTTACAAAAGAGTTAAACTGGCTGACAAGAATAATCATAATGAGAGCCAGGGCTATCAGCATGGCTTTGGAGAGGAATTTAGCTGCATCGGCCTGTGATTTTTGTTCTCCGGTGAAACTAATTTTATAACCGGCAGGCATGGAATAACCGGCCAGCATCTTTTTCAGTTTTACATTAATTTCGTTAGCGTTGTATCCTTTTATCACATTGGAATGTAGGGTGATCACCCTCTTCCGGTTGATACGGGTAATGGCGCCGTAGGTGGAGCCCAGTTTATAATCGGCAACAGCTGAAATAGGCACCTGGATAATTTTACCGGAAGATTGCGAACGGAATGTGATGCGCTGGTTCATCAGGTCGGAGATATTATAACGGTATTTATTCGCCAGCATCATCCGTATTTTGTATTCATCTTCTCCATGTTTAAAATTGGAAATATTTTTTCCGAACAGGGCGGTTCGTATGACATCGCCTATTTGCCCTGTTGACAGACCAAAACGACGGGCTTTGTCGCGATTAATCTTTACAAGCAGTTCAGGTTTTCCCACATTCAAATCCATATCGAGGCCTTCAATACCGGGAATATTTTTTCTGTTAATCAGCGCTTTAATACTGTCGGTAACCCAGAGTAGCGTGGAAAATTTCTTTCCACTGATTTCGATATTGACAGGATATCCCACGGGCGGTCCTTCCCGCTGTTTCTCAAGAGAGATGCTGACGCCGGGGTATTTCCCAATCAGCGTATCGGCCAGCCGGCGCATAATGGTAAAGGTGTTAATGCCGTGCCTTTTCTGAAATTCCACAAAATTTATGGTTATGATACCCTTGTTGGGCGCTCCGCCACGACTGATAAAACCTTCGTTCTGTCCTACGGCCCCCTTTCCGGTAACGGTCAAAACCGACTTTACAATATTCATATCAGGCTGAATGAGTTGGTAAACTTTTGCCTGTATCACCTGCATCATGGAATCTGAAACCTGTATGTCGGTGCTTATAGGCATTTCGGCAATTACATTGATAAGTTTGGGCTCGGTAGTAGGGAAAAAATCCACTTTGGGTTTGCTTCCAAAATAAAAAGCAATAGTCAAAAACATAAGCACAAAAGTACCGGCTATCAACCAATAAGAGTTATTTTTTCGAATGGCAAACCTGATAAATTTCAAATAAGTTTCTTCTAACCATACAAGGAAAACTTTCTGAAACCAAATAGCGAGCCGGGTGAGAAAAGTAAGGTTCAGTAAACCCAAAATAGTTGCCGCCACGAGCAACGAGCCCAAAATATTCCATTTGGCTATAAAAGCAACAACGGCTAAAGCAATAAAAATACCGGCAAGACGCAGACTTCTTTTTGTGTTGGGTAAAGGATTGTTGTCGCCCGGTTTGTAGAAATCCACAAAAACAACCGGCACAATCACCAGCGCATTAAGAAGCGAAGCCGTGAGCACAATAATAAGCGTAATGGGAAGAAATTTCATAAACTCGCC
>CAZRAW010000202.1:0-3498 GCA_964598065.1 uncultured Lentimicrobiaceae bacterium | reverse complement strand
GCAGTCGTGGTATTGAGGGAAAGATTGAGGCCATTCGCTATGCCCGTGAAAAGAATATCCCGTTTCTTGGGATTTGCCTTGGTATGCAATGCGCGGCTGTTGAATTTTCGCGAAATGTTTTGAACCTGAAGGGTGCAAATTCCACCGAAATGGACCCGGATACGCCATATCCCATCATCGGCCTGATGGAAACGCAAAAGAAAGTAAAAAATAAAGGTGGAACCATGCGGCTTGGCGCATACAACTGCAAACTGGACCCAAAATCAAAAAGCTATGCGGCTTATGGTGTGGAAAATATCCGTGAGCGCCATCGCCATCGTTTTGAATTTAATAACGAATACCGGAAAACTTTTGAAGAAAACGGGATACGCCTTGCCGGGATCAATCCCGAAGAGGATTTGGTGGAGATTATTGAAATAAAGGATCATCCCTGGTTTGTGGGGGTACAGTTTCATCCGGAATACCGCAGCACGGTGAAGCAACCCCATCCGCTTTTTGTAAACTTTGTGAAAGCTGCGCTGGAATACAAGGGAGGACGTTAAGACGGGGAAACGTGAAGCGGGAAAAGGCAGCCAAAATTAAGTACCCTTTTTCTAAGGATGTCAATCTTTTAAAATCTCTTTCAGCGCTTTTATTAAAACGGATTTGGTTTTAACCCCGACAAATTTCTTGACGATTTTGCCGTTTTTAAAAACCAAAATGGTAGGAATATTTCGAATGCCAAGTTCGGCGGCAACACGTTGGTTGTGCTGTACATCCAATTTGCAAATATTGGCCTCGTCGCTCATCTCTTCAGCAATTTCGCTCACCACCGGCCCCTGAATTTTACACGGCGTACACCATTCGGCCCAAAAGTCCACCAGACTGACACCTTTGCCAATTTGTTTTTTGAAAGTGGCATCGGTAAGAATAACCAATTTTTCGCTCTCCGGTTTCCCAGACACAGCTGTCATCATTTTGTAACGACGGTAAAAAAGAAATACAATAGCGAGGAAGAAAACACCGAGGATAATCCAGAAATAGATGCTCATTGAAGTTGTTGTTTAATTTTATTTATTAAATACTCTTTGCTTTGAATACCAGGCATTTGTGTAATGATTTTGCCGTCTTTCATTAAAATGAGAAAAGGGATGTTACGAACACCAAAGTGGTCAGCCAACAGACGGTTATCACTCACATTAATTTTGCCAATCCTGAGTTTACCACCGAAAAGCTCAAACAGTTCTGCATACACTTTGTCCTGCGCAATGCAGGCAGTACACCATTCGGCCCAGAAATCCATTAACCACAAGCCTGAGTTTAACCGGGTTTCCCAGTTAACAAAATTGATATTAACAAAGCCTTTTCCCATATGCGGAGCAAAGATAAAAGGTTTTTCGGCCTTTTTTTGATTTTCTGACTTTTCAAGTCCTGATTGACCTGAAAGGACACCAATTTGAAAGATCATCATTCGTCAGGCTGATTTTTCTTTTGCAATATCCGGTTCAAAAGCAGCAAGCTGATTCAGGCATGAGCGAATCTCCTCTTCGCCCGAATGCTGCTCTTCCAACAAATGCTCAATGCTTTCCAGCTTGCCGGTGATGTAATAAAGGGCTTCATCGTACGATTTTTTAATGGCCTTGTTAATCTTTTTGGTCAAAATGGAAATTAGCCGGCGCAGATTTTTCTCTGCTTCATCAGGTAGTTGTCTTACGAAATTTTTCCGGAATGTTTTTCTGAAAAGTTTCATGGGAATCAAAAACCAAAGCATGTCGATATGGCTTTCAAAAGCCCAGGAAGTAACAATATCGGGTCTCTCCAACGATTCCACTTTAACCTGAAAATCCTCTTCCGGTAGTTGTACGTGCAGCACTTCATTAATCCGGTGGTTTAGCCTTTCTCGAAAATGAGTAGTGTAGTTATTAAAATGCATTTGAGCTTTGGCCAACAGTTCGTTAGCAAAACCGTGCTCTTGTTTTTCAATGTTATCCAGTGATTTGGCCATGTTCTCCCTGAGCCATTTTTCATAGTTTCTGGAAATTTTATAAAGGTTCCCCGACCACTGGTCATATTCGGCGAGGAACTCTTTTTTCAGTAATGCCTGTAACGGTTTCAAATGATGTCCCAGCAACTCTTTTTCCAGTTCATCGCGGGTACTGTTTTCATAACTTTGACTAATGTATCTCAGCTCTTTTTGAATAAAATTCAGTTTCAGCTGTTCATCCAGAATTTTGTTTTTCAACGCCAGCCGTTCACTATCTTTTTTACTGGCGAGATTTAATCTGATTTCAAGGTAACTTTGTGCCAACGAACGCAGGTGCGCCAGTTTATGACTAAAGATATTTTGCTGCGTCTCAACAAGATGCTGACTTAAATGATCGAGCACGGTGGTTTGAATTTCTTTTCTGAATTTTCCGACAGCATCTTTTATGGAGTAAGGGAAAATGCGAAAATCGCGATGAACAGACTCCCGGGTTTTTGCTTTCAAAAAAACCATAACTTCCTCCACTTCGGCATTACTCAGCAGGTCGGTTTTGCTCAGGACAAGGTAAACTTCCGGACTTTGTTCGGCAGCAGTCTTTATTACTTCCTGGTCGTTCTCCGAAAGGGGTTGAGCAGCGCTAATCACAACAAAAGCAGCGCCAATACGATTAAACCAGTTTTCAGTTACTGCTGTGTTATGCTTAAAAGCGCTTCCCAGTCCCGGCGTATCAATCAGTCTCAGCCTTTCAAAATCTTTTAGCTCCGGAAGCTCAACATCCACGAGATAAACCTTTTTCACATTTTCAGGATTCTCTTTTTCGGTAACATAAGCGCTGAGTTCATCAAGCGAAATATCAAATTTTGATCCATCCTGCCTTGTGATAACGGTTCTTTCCTGCGGAGCATAAATCAGTCGTGTGATGATAGCCGTTACCGGCAGGACACCTACGGGCAACACATCTCTTTGCAAAAAACTGTTGATAAGCGAGCTTTTCCCTGCTTTAAACTGTCCCAAAATCACCACATCCAACCATTGACTTGATTGGGTAAATTGTGTCAGGTCATTGGCTTCCCTGAGGATGCCCTGAAAATCCTGGCTTTGGGCAATGGTTTGGATAGTTTCTAATAAGTCCTGCATAAAATTCTAATTTAAAGCAAATTGTTTTTTTACATCCTGATACCACGAGGGATTTCCCGTAAGGAATCCGTGTGTAAGTTGATAAAAGCGCTCCGGTGTCTCCACGTGAACCCAGTGGGAAGTCCCGGCGATGGTAACAATTTCCGCATAAGGAAAATTTTTTCGTATGGCATCAAAGTCGTCAAGTAAAATGTAGTCGGAAGCGCCTCCTTTAATAAACAAAGTGGGCTTCCTGTAAGTCTGACCGATTTCAATGGCATCAAACATATCATAGAGATTGGTTTCGATACTATCGATGTTGAGTCGCCATTCAAATTGGTTTTGGGTTGTTCGGTGCAGATTTTTCAAAACAAACTGACGGATACGCTGCTCCGGTATCAGATTTTCGAGTTGTTCGT
>CAZRAW010000201.1:0-3513 GCA_964598065.1 uncultured Lentimicrobiaceae bacterium | reverse complement strand
AGAATAACATTGGTAATGGATAACTTCAAGGCCCATGCAGCTTCTGCTTTCCATGAAACATTTGAACCGACAGAAGCCAAAAGGATATGGGACAGATTTGAATTTATTTTTACTCCAAAACATGGGAGTTGGCTGAATATGGCCGAAATAGAATTACATGTATTGAACAAACAATATTTGAGCAGGCACCTATCCACAATAGAAAAGGTCGAAGAAGAGGTGGCAGCCTGGCAAAGCTATAGAAACAATAAAGGCGGTAAAATAAACTGGCAATTCACAACAAAAGACTCAAATTAAGAAGGCTATATCCGTCAATTGATAGTTAACTTAACACTACTAACAAACACTGTTGGAAAAATTTCAATAAAATTTTAGTTTTTACTTGACTTTTTAAAAGTAATATTTACTTTTGTAGTGTTTTTGTTATTCATATTTCTCTGTTTTTAATCAAATTTTGTTACCACTCAGCAGCATCGCATAATATATTTTACTGTAAAACAAGATGTTAAAAATAGAAGGAAGATTTTACATCTATTAACATTAATCTTATCAACCAGATAATCAGACACATAAAACTAATAATTAACTTAAAATTGATTAAAAATGAAAAAAATATTCATCGGGGTATTATTACTTCTTATTGCAGTAACAGCCTGCAACAATAGTGCTTCAAAGAAAAAAGAAAAAATCATTGCAAAAAAAACATGAATAACTGGATTATGGATTTAAATGGGGAAAAAACCGGACTTTTTACGCTGAAAAATAAAAATAACATGGTGGTTAAAATCACCAATTATGGAGGTAAAATTGTATCAATTATGGTACCCGATAAAAATGGCAAGTTTGGAGATGTTGTTTTAGTATACGACAACATTGAACAAACCGTAAAAGGCAATCCTTATTTCGGAGCACTTATCGGACGTTATGCAAACCGAATTGCAAGAGGTAAGTTTTCTATCAACGGAAAGCAATATTCATTGAAAATTAATGACGGATACAATGCACTTCATGGTGGAATAGTCGGTTACAATGACGTTGTTTGGGTTGCCAAGCAGGAAGGAAACAAGTTAATTCTTAAACATCACGATCCGGATATGCACGAAGGATATCCCGGCAATGTTGACGTGATTGTGATCTATGAACTTACAGATAATAATGAATTAAAAATATTCTATTCAGCAGTAACCGATAAGCCAACCATTATAAATTTAACAAATCATGCTTTCTTTAACCTGCATGGTGAAGGTATTGGTACAATTTTAGATCAAAAATTAATGATCAATGCAGATTATTATACACCCATTGATACTACCTCTATCCCAACGGGCAAAATTGCTCGGGTTAAAGGTACTCCGCTCGATTTCAGAACCCTAACAGAAATAGGGAAAAGAATAAATGATGATAACCAGCAATTAAAGAACGGACATGGCTACGACCACAACTTTGTTTTAAATGGAAAAAACGGAGTCATGAAATTGGCAGCTAAGGTTGTTGATCCAAAAACAGGAAGAATATTGGAAGTCTATACAACCCAGCCCGGATTACAATTTTATTCCGGTAATTTTCTTGACGGAACCGATATAGGGAAAGGCGGTAAAAAATATGAATACAGGACAGCATTTTGTCTGGAAACCCAGCATTTTCCCGATTCTCCAAATCATAAAAACTTTCCGTCAACCTTGCTGAGACCGGGAGGAAAATTTCTATCAGAAACGATTTATAAATTTGGGGTAGAGAAATAACAAAAGCTATTTATTAACTGATTTTGTAATAGATGTAAAATATACACAAGTTAACTTTAGACAAATTCAATTGTAATAACAACCTGATTCACAGTATTAATAAGTATTTATTGTGTTTGAAAAACTGAAACAAAATACACACAAGCGTTATAATATCCTGACCGCCGAATGGGTTTTGGTGTCACCTCAACGCACCCAACGCCCATGGCTCGGCCAGGAGGAAGATGCAACAAGAACCGTGCGTCCGTACTACAATGTTTCCTGTTATCTCTGTCCGGGTAATGTGCGTGCCAACGGCGAAAAGAATCCGGATTATACCGATACATTTGTTTTTGAAAATGATTTTCCCGCACTTAAAAACAGCTGGGAAAATTTCAGGTTGGACAATGGCTTACTTAAAGCCGAAACCGAAAAAGGTATCTGCAAAGTGGTTTGTTTTTCGCCTGATCATTCCAAAAGTCTGGCCGACCTGTCGGTGACTCATGTTGAAAAAGTAATTTCCGTTTGGCAACAGGAATATAAAACGCTTGGCAGCCGTGAAGAAATCAACCATGTCCAGATTTTCGAAAACAGAGGGGCCGTTATGGGGGCCAGTAACCCACACCCGCACGGGCAAATCTGGGCACAAAGTTCTGTCCCCAACGAAGTCGTAAAAGAAGACAAGAACCAAAGGAAATACTTCGAAGGGACAGGAAAAAGCATGCTGAAAGATTACGTAAAACAAGAATTGCAAGCAAAAGAACGTGTTATTTTTGAAAACGAAGATTTTGTCAGTCTTGTACCGTTTTGGGCTGTATGGCCTTATGAAGCCATGATCATTCCCAAACAACATCAAACGAAAATCACAGAAATGTCCGCAGCACAAAAAAAGAATTTTGCCATTGCCATTAAAAGCCTCACTATGGCTTACGATAACATCTTTCATGTCTCTTTCCCTTATTCTTCGGGCATTCATCAGGCCCCCACCAATAGCGCTGACAATCGGCATTGGCACTGGCACATGAGTTTTTATCCGCCCCTGCTTCGATCGGCAACGATTAAAAAATATATGGTAGGCTACGAAATGTTCGGCATGCCGCAAAGAGACATTACGGCCGAATATGCCGCCGTGCAGATACGAAATTGTCTAACCAATATAATTGACAGATAATGAAAAAGCTATTGTACACATCGTTGCTTTTTGCTGTGTTGTTTCCTGCCGGAATTACAGCGCAAAACAAGGTATATCCTGGAACAGATGAAAAAGCCCTTCACGGGCAGAGTATTTATTTTACATGGATTAACAACGCCGATGAAGGGGCTACCGAAAAGCAAACAGAGATTAACCTGAATTTCTTTGCCTGGTTTAAAGCGGCAATACGGTATGCAACTTGATATTTATGCTTTTGATGCCGGCGCTATTGACGGGAAACGGTTTTACGGAAGTGTAAAATCCAAACGTTTTAAAAGGCAGTTTCCTTACAACAATACTTCGGTAAAAAAAATTATTAACAATTGGCGTTAGAAAACTTTATTAAAGGCATATAAAAAGGGAACAAAAAAAGCATCATTTTTGTCCATATACACCTATATTTGCAATAAAAGGGAATAGAAAAGTAGCATTAAGCAGAGAAGATAAAGAAAAAGGCCACTATGTAAGTATCAAGGCATTGAGGTCAGAGGGGCGTAGTCTGGTGGTTTATGTTAAGCAGTTGGACTTTCCCATTGTTATCACAGGCCAAGTCTTCAAAAACGGAGATGATACCGCTACGCTCTATCTGGCTTCTAACGA
>CAZRAW010000200.1:0-3647 GCA_964598065.1 uncultured Lentimicrobiaceae bacterium | reverse complement strand
TTGATGATAAATAAGTAAGGTATCTGTTTCCTTAGCTTCATTTATAATAGTTTCCTTTAAAAGTCAATCCTTAAATTATTATTTTTAACCACATACTGACTATAAGGTGCTATCGAAACAGCTTCTATTTTAGGATTGCTTACGAATTTTGCTGCCGGCCGTAGAACCAAAACCAATGTGTTGCGGCCTCTTTTAAGCCAGGTTTTGGGAAAATAAAACATTTTCTGAGGCCCCTGGGGGAAATAACGACCTTCAAAATGACCATTTATCCAAATTTGGGCATTTCCTGTTGCCTTGATTTTGGCGGCAAGTGGAACATACCAGCCATGATTTGACGACAAATCAAATGTGGTTCGATACCAAACAATATGCCCGTTATTGGACAATGAACGATTGATATCGACCAGCTTACCATGAAAAGAGCGGACCTTTCCTGGTTTATTCCACCCCTCCCGACGGCCTTCAAGATTTTCTTTTACTGTCAGGTTAACCGGCACTTTTTCCCAATCATATTTAAGTACTGCAGGGCGATATATTCCGCCAAGTCCTTTTGAGTTGTTGATATAAACGGCTACAACATTTTGTCCGGGATGAACCAAGCCCGCTAATGGAACATCAAAGGAAGTATAACGGCCATTTTGTTCCGTAACTTTATGTCCATTAATAAACACGGTTGCATCGCCATATATCGCTTGAAAATCCAAGTACAAATGGGGAGCATCTGCTGCTTTTTGAGTTAGCGTAAAGTAGCTTCTGAACCAGCTTGATGTTTGGTCTGCCAGCCCTAAATGGTACAACGTCCGCCAATCAGTAACTTTAAAATTGGTCCAGTGCTTGTCATAAAACCAAGACTGAGATTGTGCAGGTTTACCGATAAGGGCGCCCACCGGATGTGGTGATAGTTTCCAATCAGATAATGTTTGCTCTTGGGGTTTACGCAGATAAGTTGCCGAAACGAACCCCTTAAGCTGCTTACGAACTACTTCTGGGAAATTCAGGCGGCTGCGGTTTTCATACACTATTCGAATGAAATGCTCTTTCTGTCCCTTGTTGACTATGTCAGCCAGATTCGCCGTATTGGAATATGAATTCCCGGATAATGCAGGTACGAATTTCCCATCCAAATAAACTCCGTGCCAGTCATTATTATAGAAACTTAATTTCAGATATCCCTGTGATGGCAGGTTTATAGTTCCTTTGTAAATGTAGTATCCATTATCATACAAACCATTCACTCCTAAACTGCCATACGTACCGTCCGACATCTTTTTTACCGGTTGACCTTGTTCTCCAACTCCTTTGGGTTCCGTTTCAGCATAAGCTTTCGTAACAGGAATTGGCTTGAGGGAAGAGGCTCCAGTTGTCAATGTAAATGAGTTTAAGTAAATCCCATCTACTTTCTGACTCGTGAAGTGAACCCTGCGTCTGTTTGCTCTGATACCTCTGGCTTTTTCACTACTGACAATAACGAAATGATCTTCGCCCGGTCGTGTCTGAACAGCCAGATTGAATCGATTCCTGTCAATACGTTTTTTATTAATCAAATATGAATCCGAGATTATGGCAATTTTATGGTCTGCTGAGGAAAAAACACGTGTTCGCGCAGCACGATTCCAGGATGTCAAACCTACTAAAGAGCCATTTGCGGATGCCCATTGATCTTTATTGGTTAAATCTTTACTTACTAAAGTTCCATTAACTGAAAAGGATGCATGTTCCCCCTCGTTACCATAACCTAACAGGAAAGGCGTATGGCCGATCATATCTGCCTCGCTAAATTGAATATTAGCTTTTTTAATATTCATTCCATCCAAATGCTCATTTATAAAGAGAAACTTTGCTCCATATTTTGGCATTTGTACTGTGAGCGGATATTGAGATTGTCCTTCCCTGATAGTTATGTTAGCTATTTTGGCAGTATCCGTTGCATTTCTCACGAAAAGGATCCGTTGTCTGTCCATACCCCTCATGATCAGTTTTATACCCGGAGTATTTGTAGTCGCTTCATTATCATAAAGTTTTGGCATCACGGTATATTGAGGTCCAGCCATATGCAGAAAATCACCGATTAATTTGACAGCCCGGTATTTCTTCCAAAGGCCCCCTGCTTCGGAAATTGGCGCTGTATAATCATATGAATTAGTGATATTCAAAGCGCCCCAATAACCAAAATTGGTACCTCCATATCCCATATAATAATTGAAAGCATCTACTCCATGGGCTATTACATATTTTGTTAAATCATTAACCTGAGTTGCCCCGTATTTTTTCGGGTACCGGACGGCTTTCCCCCCAACATTGGCGAACCATCCACCCTGAAGTTCAGTGACCATGGGTGGAGAATAAGGCTCGGTACGAATCATAATCTGAATCGATTCCCCAACTCTTTTGAGATTATAACCCGGATAAAAATTGTCGGCATCCATAATCTGGGAAAGCTGCGGATCCGTATTATTCCGGGATACGGAAGTCCAGCAAGTTATAAGAGGAACATTGATGTTATTCTCCAGCGCATCGTGATACAGAGATCGTAAGTAATTGGTGCGCAGTGTATCCGGCAAACCGGAATAATCATATTCATTTTCCATTTGCATTAGGATAACGTTCCCTCCATTAGTAATAAGGTGTTTTCGAATCACCGGCAAAACTTCATCATAATAATATTTAGACCATTTGATATCTAATGGGGTATCTGTACGATAACCAATTGCTTTATATGCAAGCCAATTAGGAAATCCGCCGGCATTCCATTCCGCGCAAATGTATGGTCCGGGACGAATGATAACCCATAAATGACGAGCCGCAGAGGCATCAAGAAACTGATTCAATTCGGTAAAATCGGCATGCCCTTGTTTTTGTTCATGATAGTTCCAGGGAATATACGTCTCGATAGTATTGAAACCGGCGGCTTTTATCTTGTTCAACCGGTCATTCCATAATCCTGGAGTTGTCCGGAAATAATGAAATCCGGCGCTAAAAATATATACCCGTTTGCCGTTTATGATAAAACCGTGATGGTCGTATCGAACTATATTCGGATGCGAAAAGTGAACGCTTCTGAGCGTATCACGACCATAACTTTTTACAGCAACGGACAAAAAAAGCAAGCCGCTTAATATTACCAGAATAGGAAACTTTTTTTTCATGATTTCTTTGTTTTTATAAAAATTAAGATGCTCTCAAAGCTAATAACTGTGACAATGAATTATTTACATTAAAATTTACTTGATAACTAATAAATACTTCATAGGCATGTCAATTTAGTTGATAAAAAATATTGATTCATATATTTGATAATATATAATATATTCTACTCATTTTAAGATTGTTATAAAATGTAACAAATGATAACATAGGATAAAATTTATTTAATTAAAATTTAATTAACAAAAGTACACATTACTTTTTAAAAGTCAAGAAAAACAGTAAAAAATACTCTTAATTTTTTTACATAGAGTCTGCTGATTTTCTATTTCAGCAAGTTGAACAAAATAACAGGCTCTCAACAGGAAAAAATTGGAGAGAGAGGATTTCCAGGATCCTTTTTAGCTAAAAATTCTTAATCATTGCCGTAATAATCATAAAAGCTCCATTTTGATTTAAAAAAGAGAAGGGTAAATGTTTCCATCCAAAGTCGTTATTCATTA
>CAZRAW010000199.1:0-3696 GCA_964598065.1 uncultured Lentimicrobiaceae bacterium | reverse complement strand
CCGTGGATTTAAAATCAATGGAAAAAAAATATTGATCCGGGGCGGCGGCTGGACAGACAAACTACTGCTGGACGATACTCCGGAAAGCATTGAAAATCAGCTTGAATATGTAAAAAACATGGGACTCAACACCATTCGCCTTGAAGGTTTCTGGGGAAACAGCCAAGCGATTTATAACCTTAGCGACCGGATGGGAATTCTTATTATGGTGGGCTGGAGCTCCCAATGGGAATGGGAAAATACTCTATGTAAAACAGTTGACGAAAAATATGGCGGCATTTTATCCTCTTCAGACATAAATATGATGAGTCGTGCCTGGCAGGATCAAATTGTGTGGCTGAGAAATCACCCTTCCATTTTTACCTGGTTCGGCGGCAGCGATAAAATTCCCAAGCCGGCACTGGAGAAGAAATATTTGAAGATTCTTTCGGAATACGACTCTACACGGATCTATCTGGCCTCTGCCAAAGAGTGGACTTCACTGGCTGGTCCTACCGGCGTAAAAATGCGCGGGCCGTATGCTTATGAACCCCCTGTTTACTGGTTTTCCGATACGCTTTACGGCGGTGCTTTCGGTTTTAACACCGAAACCGGTCCCGGGGCGCAGGTTCCTCCTCTGGAGAGCCTTCATAAAATGTTTTCACCTGCCCACTATTGGCCGATAGATAGTGTGTGGAATTACCACTGTAGTAAGGGCCATTTTTCTACACTTGATCGCTATGTGAAAGCTCTAAATTTACGCTATGGTAAGTCACACTCTTTAAAAGAATTCGCAAAAAAAGCACAAGTTCTAAATTATGAATTAATGCGTCCTATGTTTGAAGCCTTCTCGGCACATCGTTACCAGGCTACCGGAGTGATTCAATGGATGCTCAACTCGGCCTGGCCCGGTTTGTACTGGCAATTGTACGATGCTTATTTAATGCCTAATGGGGCTTATTACGGGGCTAAAGAAGCCAATCGTCCCGTGCATGCTCTTTATGATTATTCAAAAAACGCTATCTATCTTGTAAATGACAAATTGGAAAATATCAACAATTTATTACTTAAAATCAAGATATTAAATGTGCAATCCAAGATCATTTTTGAAAAGTCAATGTCTGTTAACATCAAAGCTAACATCTCACAGAAGTTGTTTCAATTACCTGATAACTTGCCATTAAGCAAAACTTACTTTCTTGACTTACAACTGTTCAATACACAAAAACGTGAAATCGATAACAATTTTTATTGGCTGTCAACTAAAAAAGATATTTTGAATTATAAGGCCACAACTTGGTTTCATACCCCATCGAAGCAGTATGCCGATTTTACAATGCTAAACAGGCTTCCTGCCACATCATTGTCCTACAGCTTTTTGCAAAAGAAACAGGAAAAATCTATTTTGTTTGAAGTGCAAATGAAAAATACGGGAAGCCACCTTGCCTTTTTTGTGCATTTTGCCATTATTGATAACAAAACCGGCGAAACGATTTTACCTGTTATCTGGTCGGACAACTATATTTCGTTGCTTCCTGGCGAGACAAGGACGTTGACAGCGGAAATAAATAACAGATATCTGAAAGACAAGTCGCCAGTATTGAAAATAGAGGCTTATAACAATGTGAACACAAACCCCCTAAATAAATAACTAAATATGAAACGTAACTATTTGGTTATTAGTCTGATAATGCTTACTTTTTTCGTCATTTCATTTCTGACAAATATCTTGGGAGCGCTTAATCCTAATGTTTCTACAGGATACGGCCTAACGGAAACCATGGCGGGTTTTTTGCCTTTTGCTTTTTTTATTGCTTATGGTATTATGTCAATACCATCAGGATTTTTATTGGAAAAATGGGGTGAAAAGCGCATGATGATGTTGGCATTTCTTCTGGCTTTTGCCGGAGCGTTGGTATTTGCCCTTTTCCCTGAATTCAATGTATTTGTCATTTCTTTGTTTATAATAGGGACGGGGATGGCTGCTTTACAGGTGGTTATAAATCCTTTGTTGAGAGTTGCCGGTGGTGAGGAACATTATGCTTTTAATTCTGTGCTGGCGCAGCTGATTTTCGGTCTGGCTTCTTTTGTAAGTCCGCAAATGTATTCTTATCTTGTAACCAACATTGACAAAGGAAAGACAAACAAACCTTTCATTGGTTTAATGAGCAATTTGGTGCCACATTCTCTTTCGTGGGTATCTGTTTACTGGGTTTTTGCGGTGGTCAGCATTATAATGATTGGCGTGATTGCCTTTGTGAAATTTCCCAAGGTGGAATTGCAGGAAGACGAAAAAATTGGGTCCAAAGAGAGCTATGTTGAGCTCTTTAAAAACAAATACGTTATCCTTTTTTTTCTCGGCATTTTTACTTATGTGGGAACCGAACAGGGAATTTCTTTCTGGATGTCTAAATTTCTGAGCAACTATCATGGTTTTAATCCCGAAACCATAGGTGCCAATGCAGTCTCCTATTTCTGGGGGCTAATGACCATCGGCGGTGTGTTGGGATTGATTCTTCTGAAACTTCTCGATAGCAAAATCGTGCTGCGATGGTTTACCATTCTTGCCATGATAAGTCTGGCCGTTGGCCTTTTTGCAAGAGATAAGCTTTCATTATGGGCATTTCCCGTTTCTGGATTTTTCCTTTCGGTGATGTATCCTGTCATTGTTTCATTGGGACTGAATTCCGTTTCGAAACATCACGGCTCGTTTGCCGGAATATTAATGACTGGTATTGCCGGCGGGGCAGTGGTACAGATTTTAATAGGTGGCATCAGCGATCTGACTTCATTAAAAACAGGAATGATGTTCTTGTTTATCACGCTCGGTTACATTTTAAGCATCAGCTTTTGGGCCAAGCCCATCATTAGCAATAAAGTAGTGAATATTAAAGAAATATTTAAAAGATAATGGTTTTTACAGATAATGGCGCCTTGATAGGCATAGATCTGGGCGGTACAAAAGTGGCTGCCGGAAGAGTTAATAACAATCAGCTGAGCAAGGTGGTTTATAAGCTTATTCCGGCGCTAAGCGATAATCCTCAGGATATTATCGATGTCCTCATTGATGTTGTCAGCCAACTTTTTGACGAGGAAGTGTTAGGTATTGGTATTGGTATTCCCGGGTTGGTTGACCGCAATAAGGGTATTGTATACGATGTGCAAAATATTCCATCATGGAAAGAGATTCATTTAAAAACCATTCTCGAAAATATTTTCAAGGTACCGGTATTCATTGATAATGATGCCAACTGTTTTGCGCTTGGCGAATCACGTTTCGGCAGTGGTAAAAAGGAAGATGATTTTGTGGGACTGACCTTGGGCACCGGTATGGGAGGCGGCATCATTAAAGGCGGATTTTTACTTTCAGATGCACATTGCGGATCGGGAGAGTTCGGAAACATTCCTTATCTAAACAGTATTTATGAAGATTACTGTAGTGGAAAGTTTTTTATTAAAAAACATGGTCTCAAAGGCGAAGAAATGGCTACAGCTGCTGCTCAGGGCGATAAGTTTGCTTTAAGAACCTTTGAGGAATTTGGAGTGCATCTCGCCAATGCGATAAAAACAATAAAGCTGGCAGTGGATCCACGTAAAGTTATTTTGGGAGGTTCGGTAGTACAATCCAGCGAGTTTTTTAAAATCAACATGTGGAAAGCTTTACTCGATTTCCCATTCCCCAAAGCCATGCACGATTTTGATGTAATATTCTCCAAT
>CAZRAW010000198.1:0-3696 GCA_964598065.1 uncultured Lentimicrobiaceae bacterium | reverse complement strand
CCGATAACCATAAGAATGAGCACATAGATGCCGGCTTTTACTAATTCGGGTGTCTGGTTAAAATATCTCAAAAAGGTATCTTTTTATTTTACAAAACTAAGAAATTATAGCCTTGAAATGGCTATCCGGATATGCAGGGCACATTTTTGGCCTATTGTATTTTTTAATTTTGTGAAAATGAAAGGCAGGATTGAGGATGCGATAAAAGATTTTGAAACGGGTGCCGGCGTGATAATATTAAACCGCTGCTTTCAGTTTGGCAATTCTGGAATTTCCAAGTCTCTCCTCTGCATAGCGGAGGTTAACGCGCCAGGTCTTGGTTCTCTTTTTGGAAGGAAGGTCAAACATGGCGTCCATCAAAATAGTTTCGAGAATAGAGCGCAAACCACGGGCCCCCAGTTTGAATTCGATGGACTTCTCCACCACAAAATCAAAAACCGCATCTTCAAATGTCAGTTTGATACCGTCCATATCAAAAAGCTTGACAAACTGCTTCACAAGCGCATTTTTTGGCTCAAGAAGAATTCGTTTCAGCGTTTCTTTGTCCAGCGGATTGAGGTAAGTAAGAATGGGCAAACGACCCACAATTTCGGGAATTAGTCCGAATTTCTTCAAATCGGCAGGCGATATATATTGCAACAGGTTTTCCATGTCTATCCCTTCTTCCTTATGTCCGGCAAAAGTATAGCCCACTACATTGGTACGCAGCCGCGCTGCTATAATTCGCCCGATGCTCTGAAAAGCGCCTCCGGAGATAAACAGGATATCTTTGGTATTTACCTGAATCATTCTTTGCTCTGGATGTTTGCGTCCGCCCTGGGGTGGCACATTGATTATGGAGCCTTCCAGCAGTTTTAGCAAAGCCTGCTGAACGCCTTCGCCGGAAACATCACGGGTGATGGAGGGATTGTCGCTTTTGCGGGCAATCTTATCAATCTCATCAATAAAAATAATTCCCTTTTCAGCCGATTTTACATCGTAGTCGGCCGATTGCAACAAGCGGGTAAGAATGCTTTCCACATCTTCCCCTACATAACCGGCCTCTGTCAGAACAGTAGCATCGGCAATGGCAAAAGGCACGTGCAGCATACGGGCGATGGTGCGGGCCAACAGTGTTTTTCCGGTTCCGGTGTCGCCCACAAGAATAATATTGGATTTTTCAATTTCCACCTCGTTGGCTTCCATGGTCTGCTCAATACGCTTGTAATGATTATAAACCGCCACCGAAAGCACCTTTTTGGCATCTTCCTGTCCGATAACATACTGGTCGAGAAAGGCTTTTATTTCCGCAGGCTTCAGCAGGGTGTGGTCAATCTTCAACTCCTTCACTTTAGCATGCGACTCCTCATCGAGAATAGTTTTTGCCTGCTCAATACAATAATTGCAAATTTTAGCCTCCATTCCGGAAATCAGCAATTCGGTTTCCGCTTTGGGCCTTCCGCAAAAGTAACAATGCTCTTCTTTTGTTTTTGCCATGGTAAAAATTTATTGCCGCTTCATGCCGTACACAAAACAACTATTCTGTTTATAAAATGACCGGTGCGGTTATCTATTTTTCTTTTCGCACAAGTACTTCATCTATCATACCGTATTCTTTGGCTTCTTTGGCAGTCATCCAATAGTCGCGGTCACTGTCTTTCCATACTTTTTTATAAGTCTGACCGCTGTGTTTTGAGATGATCTCGTAAAGTTCTTTTTTTAGTTTTTGAATCTCCCGGGCAGTTATTTCAATATCGGAAGCCTGGCCCTCTGCACCACCCATAGGTTGGTGAATAAGTACTCGGGAATGAGTGAGCGCCGTACGTTTTCCTTTTTCGCCGGCACACAAAATCACAGCGCCCATCGAGGCAGCCATTCCCGTGCAAATGGTCGCTATATCGGGTTTAATGTACTGCATGGTATCATAGATTCCCAAACCGGCATAAACGGAGCCTCCCGGCGTGTTCAGGTAAATCTGAATGTCGCGTGCCGAATCAACCGATTCCAAAAACAGCAGCTGTGCCTGAATAATGTTAGCCACGTAATCGTCAATGGGAACACCCAAAAAGATAATCCTGTCCATCATTAAGCGCGAAAAGACATCCATTTGAGCTATATTCATTTGTCGTTCCTCAATAATGGTGGGAGAAATATAATTTCCGTAAACCGAACTGTAACGCTCCAGTGTCAGGCTGTTAATACCATGATGTTTGGTGGCGTATTTTCTGAATTCTTTGCTGCTGTTCATAAGATTATTGTTTGGGTGTTGAGATTATCTTAATAAATTCGTCGGTAGTGACCTCTTTTTCCTCTTTGTCAATCTTCTCTTTGAAAAAAGCAATATAACGTTTGTCCATCAGCTCTCCGAAGATACGCTGATATTCATCCTCATTGCTTAGAAGCTGATCTACAACTTCTTCCATCTGGGGATTGGGTTTGTCGCCATCGGGTATTTGGAAATAGGCTTTCACTTTGTTACGTACATCTTCGCGGGTAACTCTTAAGGCATCGCCGTATTCTTTAATGAGTTTTTCTTCGATAAGCTGCCATTTAAAAGTCTTGGCATAACTGTCGTACTGATCGTCAATTTGCTCTTTGGTGGTCTTTTCCTTGTTGCTCTCATATAACCAGCGTTTCAGGAATTCATCCGGCAACTCCGGGTTTACATTTTCGAGCAAAAAATCGATGGTGTCCGAAACAAATTGTTTGTCCGCATCTTCCTGATAATGTCCGGCGAGCTCTTCACGAATATGGTTTTTGAACTCCTCAACCGTTTTTAGCTCATCAGAGGGATAAACCTGTTTGAAAAATTCCTCGTTCAGCTCAGCCGGTTCGGTGTGGATAATATCTTCAATTTCAAAAGCATAATCTGCGTTCAGCTTTTCATCGCCATCGGTTAGTCCGAGAAGTTCTTTTACTTTGATGTCGTCTTTAAAGGCATTGGCAGGATTAAACACCACGCGTTTCTCTTTTTCTTTACCAACAAATTTTTTCTGAATGGTTTTCAGTACGATATCGGAAACGACGAAAGAGCCTTCTTTGGTATAACCGTTTTCAACGTCATTACCTTCTTCGTCAACCTGAATAAATTTTCCTTTGAGCGTATCATCTAATTCTGCCTTTTCGGGATGCTCTTCTTTGCCAAGGCGCTTCTGAATGTCGGTCATAGCTTTTTCGACCTCTTCGTCACTTACCATAATTTTATAATAAGTTACCTTAACATCTTCCGACAGGTTCACCTCAATTTCGGGAGCTATTCCGATATCGAAAAAGAAATCAAATTCTTTCTGTTTGTCGAAATCAAAGGTGGTTGTTTTCTCTACATTGGGTAACGGATGTCCCAGTACATTGATTTTATTTTCGAAAAGGTAATTATTGAGGGCATCGGAAATACTTTTGTTCACCTCATCAGCAAGGACGGCTTTCCCGTACATTCTTTTAATCATTCCCATAGGCACCATTCCGGGTCTGAATCCGGGCATTTTAGCCTCTTTGCGATAGGTTTTTAATTGCTGATTAACTTTCTCAATGTAATCTTCTTCTTTCAGGTTAATGTGTACAAGAGCAGTAAGGTTCCCGCTTTCTTCTTTTGTGATATTCATTGAAATGATTTTTGTTTAAATAAAAATGTGCGGATGAAGGGACTCGAACCCCCATGCCTTGCGGCACCAGATCCTAAGTCTGGCGCGTCTACCAATTTCGCCACATCCGCAAAAT
>CAZRAW010000197.1:0-3809 GCA_964598065.1 uncultured Lentimicrobiaceae bacterium | reverse complement strand
TCGAACCAATGACCCCTGCTCTGTGAAAGCAATGCTCTAAACCAACTGAGCTAATATCCCGTTTTTTTCGAAATAAACACCCAAACTTTTCTTCCGTTTTGGGTTTGCAAAAGTAAAAAAATCTTTGATTAAAATTTTCTGTATAAAAATTGTTCGAGGTAATTTTTTCGGTTGCCGCTCTTGTTATCATTTCTTACCTTTGACCGTTTAAAAAATAATCCAAAATGAAAAAAATATTTTACCTTTCCCTGACACTTCTGCTGCTCGGCAGTCAGCTTGTCTTTGCGCAAACTGAAAAAAAGGACGTTACGCTCCGCGATATCTGGACTACGCATAGCCTTTCCCCCAAAACTATTCACGGCATAGTCTCTCTGAATAACGGGAAACAATATACGGAAATTAAAAACGGCTCTATTGTGGTCTATGATTACAGAACCGGAGACTCCGTTTACACACTGGTCAATGGCAAAGAACTTATCCCGGAAGGGGAAAAGACACCTATACATATAGGGAACTTTTCGGTAAATAAGGATGAAACGGAATTTATCTTTCCCACACAAACCAAAAAGATTTACCGCCATTCCAGAATTTCCTATGACTATATCTGGAATATAAAAACCAAAAAACTTACGCCGCTTTCCGATAAAGGCAAACAACGCCTTGCTGATTTTTCACCGGACGGAACCAAAGTAGCATTTGTTAGAGACAACAATATATTTCTGAAAAACCTGAAAACCGGTAAAGAAAAACAAATAACCTTCGACGGAAAGAAAAACAACATTATCAACGGTACTTGCGACTGGGTTTACGAAGAAGAGTTCAGCTTTACCAAAGCCTTTTTCTGGTCGCCCGATGGAAAGAAAATTGCTTTTTACCATTTCAATGAGAGCAAGGTGAAACAATATACACTGACGTTTTATCACAAAGGGAACCCTTATCCTGAAGAATATACCTATAAATATCCTGTGGCCGGCGAAAACAACTCCATTGTCCAGATTTACACTTATGATTTGGCTACCGGTAAAACTGTAAAAATGGATGTTGGCACAAACACAGACCAGTACATTCCTCGTATAAAATGGACTACTCACCCCAATCAACTTGCCATTGAACGGCTCAATCGGCTGCAAAACCATCTGGATATTCTGTTGGCTGATGCTTCTACAGGAAAAACTAAAATTATTTATTCCGAAACCAATAAATATTACATTGATATAACAAATGACCTCAGGTTTTTACCTGATGGAAAATATTTTATCATTACTTCCGAAAAAAATGGTTACAATGCCATTTATTTGTACAATATGAATGGCAAACAAATAAGGCAACTCACAAAGGGTAATTGGGATGTTATCAAAGTGTACGGATACAATCCCAAACGTAAACTCGTCTATTTTCAGGCAGCCAGAACTTCGCCGCTTGACAGGGATATCCTGGCCGTGAATCTGAAAGGTAAAATCCGGCAGATTTCCACTCGCACGGGAACCAATGACGGAAACTTTAGTAAGAGCTTTGATTATTACATTAATACTTATAGTAATGCCAATACACCACCCTATATTACGGTCAACAATTACCATGGAAAAGTAATTCGTGTGCTGGAAGACAACAAAGCTTTTGTGAAGAAAATGCAGCAATATAATCTCGGTAAAAAGGAATTCTTTAAACTGCGTTCACCTGAGTTTAAACTGCCCAATGGTAAGCAGGTCGATTTGAATGCCTGGATTATCAAACCGCCGAATTTTGATCCGTTAAAGAAATATCCGGTACTTATGTACGTTTATGGCGGTCCCGGCATACAAACAGTAAACAACTCATGGGGATGGAGCAACTATTTTTGGTTTCAGATGCTGGCCGAAAAAGGAATTGTTGTTATTTCGGTGGACAATCGCGGTACCGGCGCCCGGAGCGAACTGTTCAAAAAAATGACCTATTTACAGCTGGGAAAATATGAAATTGCCGACCAGATTGAGGCTGCCAGACTTATTGGAAAATATCCTTATATTGACAGTACGCGTATCGGTATTTTCGGCTGGAGTTATGGCGGTTTCATGGCCAGCCTCGCCATTACCAAAGGAGCAGGTGTTTTTAGCACGGCAGTGGCTGTTGCCCCGGTAACAAACTGGCGTTACTACGATAACATTTACACCGAGCGCTATATGCGTACGCCGAAGGTAAACGAAGAGGGTTATGATGATAACTCACCTATTAAATATGTGGATAGGATGAAAGGGCATTACCTGCTCATTTTTGGCAGTGGTGACGATAATGTACATCCCGAAAATTCCATGAACATGATTACCGCGCTAATTAAGGCCAACAAACAGTTCGATTTGATGGTGTATCCCAATAAGAACCACAGTATTTACGGTGGGAATACGCGTTATCATCTGTACACAAAGATGACTGATTTTCTGTTGAAATACTTGAAATAAAGTAATATAGCCGGAATATGGGATACTGTAAGGTTCAGGTTTAGGCCAAATTTTGTACGAAATTGTGTAGAATTTGGCCTGAATTTGTATAAGAATTTGCAATTTTGGGCTTAGTTTTGTACATTTGCATTCAAAACAAGTAAGATGTATAAAAGAATAATTCGGAAGCAAATTGATAAGTGGATAGACAAGCCTGAAGTCATCATTATCTACGGAGCACGGCAGGTGGGCAAAACCACACTGCTAAAAACCATACTTAGCGGAGAACGGAACGGCCTGATTCTAAATTGTGAACTCCCGTCGGTTGCAGTAATTCTCGAAAGCAGGGATATTGTGGCGTTGCGTAACCTGTTTGGCAGCCATCGCCTAATCGGTTTGGACGAAGCACAAAAGGTTCGGGATATAGGTAAAACTCTAAAATTAATTGTTGATGAATTGCCAGAATATAAAATTATTGCTACGGGTTCCAGTAGTTTCGATTTGGCAAATAAACTTGCCGAGCCGCTTACGGGAAGAAATATTAGATTCGTTCTTTATGCGCTGTCACTTGAAGAAATAAAGCTTGGAAAAGGATGGTTAAAAGTGATACAACATACGGGAGAGATGCTGGTTTTTGGTACTTATCCCGGAGTTATTGATTTGCCGGGAGAAATGAAACAGGTAAAGCTCGAACAACTTGGCAGTGATTATCTTTATCAGGATGTGCTGATGTATGATACCCTAAAAAATTCGTCCGTTTTACGAAAGCTTCTCAAATTACTTGCTTTGCAGGTCGGCTCTCAACTATCAACAAACGAGCTTTCCGTTTCGCTTGGAGTGAGGCGTCCCACAATAGAGAAATATCTTGACCTGCTTGAAAAATGTTTTGTAATTTTCAGTCTGAATTCGCTTTCGGGAAATCTGCGAAATGAAATAAAAAAAAGTAAAAAATATTATTTTTACGATAATGGTCTGTTGAATGCGGTAACCGGCAATTTCAGTTCGGTAACCAACAGAAGCGATTACGGTGCTTTGTGGGAAAATTTCTGTATAGGTGAAAGGGTAAAACAAAATGCATACAAACAAAAACATGGCAACTTTTACTTTTGGCGAACCTATGACGGTGCCGAGATTGATTTAGTTGAAGAAATAGCCGGCCGGTTTACTGCTTGGGAATTTAAATGGAATAAACGGAGAAAACCAGTTCTCCCGGTAAGTTTTAAAACCAGGTACAATCCTGTTGATTATAACATTGTTAGTCTGGATAATCTTTACCTGCTTTTGGAATAATATTCTGCTGACACAAGTACAGCGCCACTTGTGAGGACTATAAGCGGACAGCCCGTGCAAGCTAACGGGGAGGTCGCCAAAAAAAGGCAAATTTTCCTTTTAACA
>CAZRAW010000196.1:0-3824 GCA_964598065.1 uncultured Lentimicrobiaceae bacterium | reverse complement strand
TTTTTGTGAGAAGACAAAACGATGAACGACTCGGGCCATAGGTCAATCACGTCCACAACAAAAGGAATGTTTTCTTTCCTGCAATACCGGTTACAAACCAATCCGCTGGAAACAGCAGGTACAAGACAATATATTTTGGAGGGCCGGTAGGAGAGTTTCTTTAAATAAAGCCAAAGCTGCCAGGCAAAGACAAGGTGACTGTATAGTCTTCGAAAACCGACATTTTTATTGTATCGGGGTACCGGCAAAAAGGTAATATCGGACGGATGCTGTTCCGGGTCATGTTTTTGTTTTTCCCGGTGATTAAAGTCGGTAGTAATGAGCTCAACCTCAGCGCCTTTTTCTTTTAGCAACCTATAAATCGTGCTGATACGGATGTTATCCGATTTTTCATAATAGAAAAGGGAAACGAGGATTATTTTTTGTTTTTCCACCATTTTTTGATTTAGAGCAGCAGAATCTGGTTTGCGTTGCTTTTCATAAGACTCCCACGAAATTCCCACTCACAGGCTCACGCAAATTTCTCAGAGTTAAACGAATTTCCACCCCCTGTCCTCCCGACCTATCGGTGCGGGACAGGCTCGCCAGCGGGGGAGAGAAAAAGCCCGGTTCAATTCTGAGCCATCCACAGGAGAGCCCCGAGGGAAAGCATGGCGTGAGAATATCGTGATGCATTGATTAATCAGACTCTCACGTCAGCCTGCACACCAGCTCGCCTTGTTTCCTCAGAGTTGAACGATGGATAGAGTGAAGTGCTAAACAATAATCTCCTTAGTTCAATTCTGAGCCATCCACAGGAAAGCCCGGTGAGAAAGCATGGCGTGAGAATCTGTTCTCACAGGAGTTCTTTAGATAAAACATAATCAATTTTGCCTTTGGTTTAAAAATTTCAAAGTCCACATTCTTTTTACAATCTGATCCAGCAAAACACTTCTGTAATGAATTTTATGAGAAAAGCTGAAGTCGGATAAATGCTTATCGTCGCGGTGAACCGCAGCGGTAAAATTGGATTCATGCCGACGGTAATACATAAGCCGTTCGTCCAAAAATATTACTTTACCCAGTCTTTCTGCCAATAATCCAATCCATACGTCATGCATTATGATGTTTTCGGGAAAAGGCAAAGCAGCATTCAAAATTTTCCTGTTAAATGCCATGGCACAACCAAGATAGGAATTCTTTTGAAGGTTCTTCCAGAAACCCGAAGAAGAGCCTTTCCATTCAAAATAAGATTCATGAATGATTTTTTCGTTTTCATCCACAATAAAGGCGTTGCATACCACCAAATCGGCCTGCTGTAATTTTTCAGTTACCTTTTGAACCCGTCCCGACAGCCACACATCATCCTGATCAGCCAGAAAAATATAATCTCCTTTCGCTTTTTTCAACGCATTTTCCATATTGAAAACAGGACTCCTGAAATTTCCATTTTCCAGCAACCGTATCCGGTTATCTTCACAGGCTTTTATGATATCAAGGGTTTTGTCTGATGAACCATCATCGGAGATAATCAGCTCATCGGTTTCATCCAATTGGATCAGGACGGAGTCCAGCTGCTTTTTCAAATATTTTTCACCGTTAAAGGTGGTCATGCAAACGGAAATCATAATTAAAAAAGTTTGGACAGGGTAATCAAAATTTTATACATCCAGAATTTTGTTTGCGAAAGCGGAAAATCAAGTGTCCGGAGCATACTCACAGCATTGCGGTTTTGGGAGATTGTTTTTGAAAACCCTGCGAGGCGTCCGGCATAATATTTTTTATCTGAAAAATGTACGCCGAGGCTGTTTTTTTCATGTAAACGGTACAGGACAGTGGCTTCTTTGAGATAACCGACAATCCCCTTACGGGCCACATTTAGCGCCATCCACCAGTCGTGCATCACCGCTTGTTCCGGAATGGGCAGTACAATTGGTTTTACTTTGCTGTTAATCATTACCGTACATCCAACTACCGGATTATTGATGAGTAACCGGTAAAGATTACGGACATTTTCCGGATTTACTTTGGTGTATTGCCACAAGGAAGGGTGCAGTACCCGTAAATCTTTGTCTGTCACTTTCAGGTCGGAAAATATCAGCACCGGTTTCCCGGGATGCTGTTGTTCCAACTCCTTCATTTTGGTTAGTGTGTTTTGGATTTTATCCGGCAGCCAGTAGTCATCCTGATCACAGAACATGATATAATCCGCTTCGCTTTTGTAAAGCAACGCTTCAAAACTTCTCTTTGGTCCGAGATGTTTTTTTTCGTTGTCAACAATGAAAATCTGCTGCCTGTTCTTCCCTCGGTAAGTATTCAACAATTCAACAGTTTTATCTTCGGAGCCATCATCGCGGATAAGCAGATGCCAGTCAGGAAAAGTCTGACCATACAAAGATTGTATCAAATCGTCGAGGAAAGCAGCACCGTTATAAGTGGAAAGTAGAATGTCTATTTTCAAAGGTAGTAAGATTTAAATCTTCAAGCGTCCGCTTGAAACGGAGTAATACAAAAAAGTATTTGTAAAGACATAAACCAACACGAGCATGCCTGTGGAGCTCATAAGTAACGGATTAGTTCCGGAAATAAACAGATATGCAAGATAAGCAATGAAAAGATGGGTTATCTTTTTTGTTCTGATTTCCGCCAGCAGTGGCAGAATTAATATACCGATAAATATCAGGGTAACGGGAATCCCCCAAATTCTTATTAGCTCAAAATAGGTAAGCTCGGAAACATCAATCATACGTCCGGAAGCATAAAATGTTCCGCCGATACCTTGTCCAAACAACAGGCTCAGCAGATGATGGTCAAAATAGTTGGAATAAGAAGATAAGTAACCAAACTTAATGATGTTGGAGGCTTCCTGTTTGTTGAGGAACAAGGCGGCAACCGACGGTAACATAAATAAGGTTACAAGAATTCCAAAACCTATAAACAGAACAAACCACGTACGGGATTTCTTATAAAGGAAATAGCCGATATAAAAAATGATAATGAGGAATAAAGAGAGCAGGTTTGCCCGTGTGCCGGAAAAATAGAGTGTTGTGGCAATTAGCACAAGCAGTAAAATATTGAGAAAAAGATGTTTCTCCTTCCTGTTTATAAAGAGCTGATATAGGTAATAGGACAAAGGAAACACCAGTAAGGGAGAAGTTTTGTAGAAAATCATTAAAAGGGTTGTTTTTCCGTAGTCACGCAAAGCATACACCACCACCTGTTTGTCGAGAACAAAATACTTGTACAAATCTCCAAACATCCTGGTATTAAAAATTAACACAAGGTAAAGTCCCAGTGTCATCAGAACAATTGTCAGGGCGGAATAGTTAAATATTGCCGTAAGGTTTTTCTTCTCTCTTACCGTTACGAGAATGAGGGCAAAAAAGAAAAACGAATTAAAATAAACCGGATTTCCAACTGTAACATTATGTAGGATACTGCTCATCAATCCTGTTGACAGCGCATAGAAGGGCATGAAGAAGGCAATAAAAAGCAGGATGAACCATTGCATTTTTGTCAGGACAATCTTTTTTGAAAAGTTTTTCAGCAACCAGATGAAGAAAACCAGTCCGAACAGCACATATTTCACATGGAAGATAAGATTGGTGGGATCGACCATCACATCCACAAACAGCAGGATGAATGAGACATTCAGGAAGAGAGGGTATTTCCGGTTTAACCAATGAAAAAGGTTGTCTGCCATTTAATTACAGAATAGTATTTTATTAATTTTTAATTTTTACAAAGTTTAATCGGATACTCACGTCAGCCAACCCACCAGCCGACCTTATTTCCTCAGAGATGAACGAATAAAAAAGATGTTCAATTCTGAGCCATCCACAGGA
>CAZRAW010000195.1:0-3896 GCA_964598065.1 uncultured Lentimicrobiaceae bacterium | reverse complement strand
AGTTTTTTATTCATAGCTTCCCTGTAAGCATCGAAATCATTGGGTTTAATGGCTTTCATTATAAAATACCCTCTTTTAAGATGTCATGCAAATGCACAACCCCCACATATTTCTCACCAGCGAGAACAGGAAGTTGAGTAATATTATTTTCTTTCATGATACTAAGAGCATCAACAGCCAGCCGATTTTTTTGAATGGTTTTCGGATGTGCGGTCATAATATCTGCTGCTTTCAATTCTTTGAAATCAGTATGTTTTTCCAGCATACGGCGTAAATCGCCATCTGTTATTACTCCTACAAGAACCTGATCCTGTAAAACGGCTGTAGCACCGAGGCGTTTGGATGAAATCTCGAGAATAACGTTTTCCATAGTTTCGTTGATATTGACTTTAGGGACCTGGTTACGTTCAAAAAGATCAGCAACCCTCATATATAGCCGTTTCCCGAGAGTGCCTCCGGGGTGGATTTTTGCGAAATCGCCGGGGGTAAAACCGCGTAATTCCAGCAGGCTGATGGCAAGAGCATCTCCCATAACGAGCTGTGCTGTTGTGCTCGAAGTAGGGGCCAGATTATTGGGGCAGGCTTCCTTATCAACAGTAACATTCAGTACCTTATCCGATTGGGTTGCGAGATAAGAATTGATGTTTCCCACTATGGCTATCAATTGATTTCCCCGTGATTTTATCAGGGGAACCAGAACTTTTATCTCAGGGGTTTCTCCACTTTTAGAAATAGCAATCACCACATCTTCCTCTCTGACGATACCGAGGTCGCCATGAATGGCATCTGCGGCATGCATAAAAATGGCCGGAGTCCCGGTCGAATTCAGGGTGGCTACAATTTTTGAGGCAATGTGGGCGCTTTTCCCAATACCGGTTATTACTATCCGGCCATGTGTGTTATAAATAATTTCGACCGCATCGGCAAAATCCTGGTTCACAGAATTTTTTAAATTATCAATCGCTTTGCTTTCCGCAGCAATAGTTTGCAGAGCAATTTGGCGAATCTTTTCTGATTTTTTCAATTTTTAAAAATATTTTTAACACTATTGTAAAATATTATTAATATATTTGTAATAGTTCAATGCAATAAATTAATTAGGAATTAATCATTTTTTTAAGTGATGATTAATCGTCCAAAAGTACTATTTTAATTTATATTACCGAATACATGGAAAGTATAAATAATGACATATATGGCTTGAGACCTTTACTGAAAAGCTTTTTTGGTTTTTCAAAATTTAAAGGAAATCAGGAAGTTATTATCAGCAATCTTATGGCAGGAAATGACGGTTTTGTCGTTATGCCCACAGGCGGTGGAAAATCTTTGTGTTACCAACTCCCCGCTCTCGTCAAACCGGGGACAGCCATTGTTGTATCCCCATTAATTGCGTTAATGAAAAATCAGGTGGACATGATCCGTAATTTCGGTTCTGAAATAGGAATAGCCCACGTTATGAACTCTTCGCTCTCGAAAGCTGAGATGAGCCACGTGCGTTCCGATTTGCTCAGTGGGAAAACCAAATTACTATACATGGCTCCCGAATCCCTTACCAAGGAAGATAATATTCAGTTTCTTAAACAGATATCCATTTCTTTCTATGCCATTGATGAGGCCCACTGTATTTCGGAATGGGGTCATGATTTCAGACCGGAATATCGTAAGCTAAAACCTATTATTGAGGCAATCGGCCATCAGGTTCCGATTATTGCCCTGACTGCCACAGCCACACTAAAAGTGCAGGAAGACATTTTAAAAACACTGGATATTGCTGATGCCCATGTGTTTAAATCATCTTTCGACAGGCCAAATCTGTATTATGAGATGCGTCCCAAGACAAAAAATGTCATCAAAGACATCATTAAATACATAAAGACACAGCCTGGGAAATCAGGTATCGTTTATTGCCTGAGCCGTAAAAAAGTAGTTGAAATTGCAGAGACGCTGGTGGTGAATGGTATTAAAGCAGTGCCCTATCATGCCGGATTAGATGCCGCTACCCGGCGTAATAATCAGGATAAGTTTTTGATGGAGGAGGAGGATGTTATTGTTGCCACAATTGCTTTTGGCATGGGTATTGACAAGCCGGACATCCGTTTTGTTATTCACCACGATATCCCTAAAAGTATTGAAGGCTATTATCAGGAAACCGGTCGCGCCGGTCGCGATGGTGGCGAGGGAAACTGTATCACTTTTTACAGCTACGATGATATTCAGAAATTGGAGAAATTTATGAAGGATAAGCCGGTGGCAGAACAGGAAATTGCAAAAGAACTGCTTTTTGAAACGGTTGCTTATGCAGAGTCGTCCGTTTGCCGGCATAAATTATTACTGCACTATTTTGGAGAAGTTTATACCAAAGAAAATTGTGGCTCCTGTGACAATTGTCTGAACCCTAAAGAAGAGTTTGAAGGGATGGAAGATGTGAGAACCGTACTGGTGACGGTTAAAGCGCTAAAGCAACAGTACAAAGTGAATATGATTGCCGATGTTATCGCCGGAAAGAAAAGCGGAGATGTAAAAGCCATTAAGCTGAACAAAACAGATGTTTTTGGTAAGGGAAAAGAAAAAGATAGTCGTTATTGGGTGATGGTCATCCGGCAAGCCTTAATTCAGCGTTTGCTGGAAAAAGAAATTGAAAATTATGGCATCTTAGTACTAACAAAATCAGGAGAGGAATTTATTTTGCATCCATACAGTATTATGCTTGCCAAAGACCATGATTACGAAGGTGGGGGGGGAGATGACAGTATTGTTGTTCAGGGAAAAGGACAGAGAATAAGTGGTTCCGATCCCATACTGTTTTCCATGTTGAAAGATTTGCGTAAGGAAATTTCCCATGAGGAAAAGCTGCCTCCTTTTGTAATCTTTCAGGATCCGTCGCTGGAAGATATGGCAATACAGTATCCCATAACCATGGAAGAAATGCAACAAATTATTGGTGTGGGTGCCGGAAAGGCCAGAAAATACGGGCAACCTTTTTGCGATCTTATTAAGCAGTACGTGGAAGAAAATGACATTACGCGTCCCAACGATATTGTTATTAAATCCGTTATCAACAAATCGGGATTAAAGGTTTATATTATTAAAAGTATTGACCGGAAACTTCCCCTCGAAGATATTGCCCACGCAAAAAATCTGACATTGGACAAGATGTTAACGGAAATTGAAAGAATTATATCTTCCGGAACCCGCCTTGACATCAACTACTATATTGAAGAACATGTGGACGAATATCATCAGGAAGATATTTATGATTATTTTTTGGAAGCTAAGACCGATTCAGTGGAAGAGGCACTCGCTGAGCTTGGAGAAGCTGAATATAATGAAGAAGAGGTGAGGCTAATGCGGATTAAATTTTTATCAGAAGTGGGGAATTAAACCATGCAAAAGCCTTTTATATTGTTACTGGTTCTTCTTGCTTTCGTCTTTTCGGGATGTTACAAGGTAAATAAGGATATCGTGAAAAAGCCGGCTAATCTTATTCCCAAAGCCAAAATGGCCGGGATACTTACGGATATGGAGCTTATTGAGGGAGCGGCCATTTATGACCAGACACATTATCCGGGATACACCGATATCGAAAAAAGCTACTATGAGGTTTTGTTCGATCATTATCATGTAACCAAAAGCCAAATCAAAGCCAGTTTAAATTATTACAACAGCCAAGGTGTTGAGGTGGCTAAAATTTACGATAATGTGCTGTCAAAACTGTCTGAAAAACAAAGTATCCTTAACGAGGAAATAAGAGAAAAAGAAAGCAAAGAGTTTCGTAATAAGAATAACTACAAAGATAATCCTTTTATATATAAAGAAAACAGCTTCGGGAACCTTTGTATTAATCCCTTCATTTAATGTGTTGATAAAGTCAGGTTTGTTGGAGTTAATCCCAGGTT
>CAZRAW010000194.1:0-3931 GCA_964598065.1 uncultured Lentimicrobiaceae bacterium | reverse complement strand
CCCCCTGAACGAAGTAACCTGAGTTTCATCAACATTAAATTTTGCCAGCCGCAAAGCTGACAGCCATGGAACCATGATGGCCAGAAACGGAAGAAGATCTATCCCCGTTGTCATGGGGTTGCCATGGCTCAACAAAAGCATTTGATATATAATAAAACCCGGTGCTACCCCAAAAGTAACCATATCGGATAACGAATCGAGTTGTAAACCAATGTTCGATTTGGCATGAAGCAGCCGGGCGGAAAAACCATCAAAAAAGTCAAAAACAGCTCCTACAAATATGAAGATACCGGCAAGTACCAAATCTGCCGGAGTTCCTTTTACCCCAAAATAAATAGATATAATGCCCGAAGTCAGGTTCAGAAGCGTGATATTGTTGGGAATATGATTTTTAAATGCCATACCAGTTATTTTTATCCAAAACTACAAAGAAAACAATTCGGATGCATTCTTATTTGTAATCCATTCATTTTTCATAACATCGACACGGCTCTCCCCCAACTGACGCCACTCTTCCTGCTCCGCTCAGTGGGGGAAAAAGACGGAAACCCTGGAAAAATTCTTTTCTCTGTTTTTTTGAAATCAGATATTGATTTCCACCCGAAAGAAGCGTAAGGAGATGTTTCTTACTTTTGCCCCTCAAAACGAAAGCATGAACCCATTCGGTATCAGAATAGAAGATTTTAACTACCCGCTGCCTGACGAACGCATAGCCAAATATCCGCTGGCACAACGCGACGGGTCTAAGCTTTTGTATTTGAACAAAGATCAGCTATCGGAACGGAAATTTTCGGAAATACCGGATTTGCTACCGGATAATGCGCTTTTACTTTTCAACGAAACACGTGTTATTCAGGCCCGGCTGCCGTTTAAAAAATCTACCGGGGCACACATTGAAATATTTTGCCTCGAGCCGGTGGAGCCGGTAAACGATTTTCAACTGGCCTTTCAGCAGAAACCGCCTGTAGTCTGGAAATGCCTTGTGGGTAATGCCCGAAGATGGAAAAATGAAACGCTGGAAGTCAAAATGCAAATCCGAAATCAGAAAGTACGCCTTTTTGCTGAAAAAAAAGAGAAGCTTTCAGATGCGTTTTTGGTCTCTTTTTCCTGGGAGCCGGAGGACATCTCTTTTGCAGACATACTGGAATCTTCCGGACTTACGCCTCTGCCTCCATACCTGCACCGCGAAGCTGAAATTTCCGATAAAACACGTTATCAAACCGTGTATGCCCGCCTGAACGGATCGGTGGCAGCGCCCACGGCCGGATTGCATTTTACCGAAGCCGTTTTAAACCGCCTGGATGAAAAAGGCATTGACAAGGATAAACTTATTCTTCATGTGGGAGCAGGTACTTTTAAACCGGTGTCTGCCGAAACCATTGGCGAGCATGAAATGCACACCGAGCAAATCCGGGTTCCCGTCAAAACCATCAAACATCTCTGCCAGGCTGACGACAAGTTTATCATTCCGGTGGGCACCACCTCTATGCGGTCTCTGGAAAGTTTGTTTTGGATGGCGCTACGGCTCCGGTTGGGGAAAGACCATGCATTTAGTGTTTCGCAGTGGGACCCGTACCAATTGGAAATACCGGAAGATTTCTCAGCCCGCCGGGCTTTGGAAATTCTCATTTCAAAAGCCGAAGAAGAAAAAACCACGGTGTTGAAAGGAGAAACACAGCTGATGATTGTGCCGGGTTACCGGTTCCGTTTTGCCAAAGGACTCATTACCAATTTCCATCAGCCCAAAAGCACTTTGCTGTTGCTGGTGTCGGCACTTATTGGAGATAAATGGAAAGAAGCTTATGCCTTTGCCCTTCAAAACGGCTTCCGCTTTTTGAGTTACGGCGATAGTTGCTTATTTCTACCATAGACTCTCTTTAACTTTTAAAAAAAATTGTTAACCATTCATAGCCCATCAGCCATCTGGTTAATAAGTGGTTATGTGTTTTTAGTGAATAACTAACAGTCGGATACCATTAAAAAAACAGAATGTTTTATTGGGTTTGTAAAATTTCCGCTTTATTTTTGGAGGAATATTTATCACAAAAACAATTAACCTATGAAAGAGATTACCCATGATGCACAGAAGTTTTTTGACTTACGAGAGTTTGTCCTGAATGTCAAATCCTATGAAGAAGCAGTAGTCGGTTTTAAATGGCCGCGAATCACAAAATTCAACTGGGCTTTGGATTATTTTGATGTCATTGCCGAAGGGAACCAAAAGCCGGCTCTTATTTTCGCCGATGTCGATGGTAATGCGAAAACCGTTACTTACGATGAGATGATGAAGCGGTCGAATCAGGTGGCTAATTTTCTCAGCGACATCGGCCTTGAAAAAGGAGACCGTGTCATGCTGATGATGGACACTTCCGTTGAAATTTATGAATTGTTTTTGGGCATTATGAAAGCCGGAGGCGCCATTATTCCTGCTTCAACATTGCTTTCGCCCGCCGATGTTGCGGACAGAATTGTCCGCGGGGATGTAAAATATGTGATTGCCCATAACAAATATGTTAATCGTGTGGATGAGGCCGGTGAGGCTTTGTTCAGACTTAAGGGGCTTATCTGTGTAAAATCTCCCGAGGAAAAGTGTGTTTGTGAAAGTAAGGAAAATATTCCCTGCTGGGTAGATTATAGGGAACATCACAACTATGATAAAACTTTTGAATCCAATTTCATTACATTCTCGTCGGATATATTGTTTTTATTTTTTACCTCCGGAACTACTTCAAAACCCAAGCTGGTGATGCATCCGCATCATTATCCTGTGGGACATCTTACCACCATGTACTGGCTTGACCTGAAACCCGATGATGTGCATTACAACATCAGCTCGCCGGGATGGGCCAAATTTTTGTGGAGTAGTTTTATCGCTCCGTGGAACGCAGGCTGTACCGCCTTCACATTGAAATATGACCAGTTTGACGCGGGCATAGTCCTTAAAGCCATGGAAAAATATAAAATCACAAGCCTTTGTGCTCCTTTGAGTGTATGGAAACTTTTCGGTAGTAAAGATTTCACCAAATACAACTTCTCACTGAAAAAAATGGTCAGTGCCGGAGAGCCGGTCAATCCGGAAATCAGCAAAATGGCAAAGAAACTCACAGGCATTGAGTTGCGTGAAGGCTACGGACAAACCGAAACAACGGCTATGGTGGCCACTTTCCCCGGAATGAAAACAAAACCCGGCTCCATTGGAAAAGTAGCACCCGGATATGAGGTGAAAATTCTCAATGCACAACTCGATGAAGTGAAACGCGGACAGGATGGACAAATATGCTGTGCCACTTATCCTGTCAAACCCATGGGACTGCTGACAGCATACGAAGATCCGCAACGCAACAAAGATATTTTTAAAGGAGGCTGGTATCTTACCGGCGATACGGCTTACATGGATGAAGAGGGATTTGTACACTTCGTTGGCCGTGTGGACGACGTCTTCAAAAGTCTGGATTATCGCATCAGCCCGTTTGAAGTGGAGAGCGAAATTATTGAGAATCAAGCTGTACTGGAGGTCGGCGTTATTCCCACAGTGGACAAAAAAGACCGGATTGTTCCCAAAGCATTTATTGTTTTGAATCAGGAATACAAGCCCAACCGGAAAATGGCGCTGGATATTTTCCGCTTTATCAGAGACCATATAGCTCCGTACAAACGCCCCCGTTCCATTGAATTTATGAATGAATTTCCAAAAACCATCAGCGCAAAAGTCATGCGTAAAGACCTGCGTGCTTATGATGAAGAGCTGAGGAGAGAGGGAAAAACAGGCCGTTCTGAATTCTTTGAATCTGACTTTGCCGGGGAATTGAACCTAAGGAAAAGAAAATAGTTCTTTGAAAACAAGTCTCGCACTTAACAAACAAATGATACTGATTATTAACCGGTCTTTTCACAACATATACGAGCCTTCTGTTCTTTGCCTTTAAAAACG
>CAZRAW010000193.1:0-3995 GCA_964598065.1 uncultured Lentimicrobiaceae bacterium | reverse complement strand
GAAACAGATTCGGCAGTAGAAATATTGTAGCCATATATATTGGCATATAAAGACTGAAAACCGATTAGTTGACCGCTCCACATTCCTGCAATTCGGTCAAGATGACCTACTTCACTGGTTATATTGGCAATCATGGTGCCTGTAAGAAAGTCTTTAGCCAAAATATCATTCGGGGTTATTTTATTTGGGTCATTGTTAAGCCCTTCGACCATTTTCTGGCAGGATGAGGTGAATAACAATATCCCAAGGATTATGATAAGTGATTTTATTGTTTTCATGGCAAATTTGTTTTAATTAATAATTAACTGCAACTGAGAATAAAATAGAACGGGTAGTGGGATTTGTAAAATAGCTCAATCCTAATCCATTACTAACTCCCATCTGCATAATTTCGGGGTCGACTCCCTGGATATGGGACCATAAAAAGAGGTCCCGGCCTGTTAGTGTAAAAACCAAAGAGCTCAACCTGGATTTCTTTTTGAATTTTGGTGTAGCAAGCGTATAGCTAAGCGAAACTTCCTTAAGTTTTGTGTAAGTAGCATCTTTAACAGCAAAGTTATAAGCCTGGTTATCACCGAAGCCTCCTCCAATACCTGTGCGGTACCATGCTTCGTCAAGCAATACGGGCCCGCCACCGAAATTAGCCACATTCCCTCGCACTGTTGTACCTGACGGAATCACATCTCCTGCATAGTTTACAAGATCCTGAGTTGTCGTAATCCGGTTGGCTGTTTCCATGGTTGTACCAAACCTTCTCAGCACCCACAATGTTCTTGGCATAAAAACGCCTCCCTGTGAATGTTGGATCAATACATTTAAGCTTATGGCTTTCCAATTAAACCGAAAACCAAAGCCTGATTGCCATTTCGGATTGGGGTCACCCAAGGGGATAGGACCGGGGGTCAATTGTGGAAAACCGTTGGCATTTAGAATTAATTTTCCGTTGGCATCGGTTTGTGATCCTGTTCCATAAAGTTCACCAAGCGGATACCCCACAATGGCCCTTGAACTTACAGATTGTCCGGTGAGGTCAATAGTATTGGTTCCGCTTAAACTAAGAACTTTATTTCTGTTTAGGCCAAAGTTTCCATAAACGCCAATATTCCAATTTTTATGATGAATAATGGTATAGTCCAAGCTTCCTTCAAAACCTTTGTTTTGCATGCTGGCAGCATTGGTGTATTGGGTATCAAATCCTGAAGAAGGGGTTAGTCCCAAATTAATCAAAATGTCGTTTATTTTATTGTGATAATAAGTGAGCGACAAGGTAAGATTATCATTTAAAAATCTCATATCCAATCCCACATCCCATTCTGTTTTTATTTCCGGTTTCAGGTCAGGTGTTCCTCTGTTATTATCCAATCTGAACCCTCCACCGAAAAGAGCAATATCCAAAGGATCACTATAAGAACTATAGATAAAACCGCTTTCTGCCAGATTTTGGAAATGATAGGCTCCCGGCTGTGTACCTACTTGTCCCCAAGAAGCCCTTAATTTCATAAAAGTAATCCCCAAACCCTTTAGATTTAATACTTTACTTGTTTGCCATGCGGCATCTATCGAAGGGTAATAAAAGTTCCCTTTGATAGTAGAAGCGGCCTCGGCAGTTCCTGAAACATTAATAAATAATTGGTTAAACAATTGGAAAGAAAGAATCAGATAACCTCTGTTTGAAAGTATTTGTCTTCGGTAATTTGTGATGGTTGAATTCTCTGCAGCTGTATTTAAATCCGTAGTGTGCTTATTGGTATTGACCAAAAAGCCGGTAAGTTCGGATGAATTATGGGTTCTTCTTCTGTCGTTCACATTAAAACCCAAAGTGGCTTTCATGGCAACATTTTTACCCAAATGGAAATTTCCCCTCGCAATAGCATCATAGTTTACTTCCTGGTTCCAGATGATATCTTCTCCAAGCACACCGGTACTTCTTGAGCCGGAACTTCCAACAGGAAAAAAATATAAACGATGATTGGTATAATTATCAACACCACCCCTCAATGTAAACCGTAGCCAATCCAGAGGAATAATATTTATTTCCGGGACAAAAATAATCCGGTCCAATTTAGAAGTGGCCAACTGTTCGTTCGTGGTCCATAGCGGGTTATTATAACTTGCACTTGCCTTTTTACCGAGATAATTTCTGTAGGCCCGGGGACGGTATGGAAATTCCTCACCCGAACTGTTTACATAAGTTCCTTTATAATCTCTAATGTCGAAATCAGCCGGGTTACGCAATAATCCCAACATAAGACCTGCTGTATTGGAACTTTGTTGTATCCGGTTGGAGGACGAATGAATGTATCCGGCTTTAGTAGTAACATGCAACCACTTAGCCAGCTTAAAGTTAGTGTTCAAACGCAGATTAGTCCTGTTGTAATCTGAATTGCGGATAATACCATTTTGATCCAAACGACCAAAACTAAAGAAATAATTCCCTTTATCAGTACCTCCGCTAATATTCAGGTTATGGTGCAAGCTGTTACCCATTCTAAAAACAGCATCCCAATTGGAATTCACATAGGTATCTTTGGAATTTTTAGTAACAATCGGGTAATAAACCGTACCGTCATCAGCAATAAAATGTTCTCCCGTAGTATTTACAACGTCAGCGCCTCCGGCCCTGTCGGGGATATAATCGCCCCAGGATTCAGATTTTGTAGGAGAATACTTACCACCACGACCCTGCCCCCATGTGTTTTGCATAGGAATTCGCTGGCTTACCTGATCAAATGAGGTGGAGAATCTGTAATTGATATGCATCTTACCTGCTTTTCCGTTTTTTGTGGTAATAACAATTACACCATTGGCAGCCCTCGATCCCCATAAAGATGCGGCAGCGGCCCCTTTTAGTATTTGTATTGATGCAATATCATCGGGGTTAATGTCGTTTAGGCGTGATCCCTGTGAAGTCCCTCCGGCAGTCCCTCCTGTTATGTTATTTCCACCCCCGTATGAAGTAGAGTTATTGATAGGCACACCATCAAGAATGATAAGAGGCTGCGTGGAACCCGTAATGGTGTTGGCTCCACGGATGTGGATGTTTACTCCGGCTCCGGGGTCACCGTTTGTTGTGTTAATTATTACATTGGACGCTTTAGCAGCAAGGGAGTTAACCAGGTTAACTTCTCCTGATCGTGTTACTTGCTGAGGTCTTATAACAGATACCGCTGCCCCCATCTGGTCTTTCTTTTCCTTGAAACCCAAGGCGGAAACTACTATTTCATTAAGTTTGGTGATGCTTTCAACCAAATTAACGTTGTACACTTTCTTTTCGCTCAGACTTATCTCTCGTGTTTGAAAACCAATAAAAGAAAAAACCAAAGTACCTTTTGCAGGAACATTTAAGGAATAATTTCCGTCAAAATCAGTGACGGTTCCGGTATTTGTTCCTTTCAGCAGAATGGACACACCGGGTAAAGATTCGTTATTGGTGGCTGAAGTAACCTTTCCGGTAATTGTCCTGGTTTGTGCATTTACTCCCAGCGAGAGCATAAACAAACTAACAAGCATTAGAAAAACGTAATATTTTTTCATAATCTGAAAGTATTAATGAATAATTTAAGTTAATTTAAATTAATTTATTGTGATTTATTTTGCATTTGTTATTAAAACATCAACTTCTTATAGTTCGTCCCCTTCAATAGAATCCCCGTAACCCAACCCATAAAAAAGCGTCACAAGGCAATTTATTCCACAATCCCAATTTAATTTTCACCCCAAAAATAAAGCATTAAAACCGCTTTTGCAAATTTTAATACAAAAAATTTGCATTTATAAATTATTTTACAGGTAGGTAAATTATTATTAATAAGAAATAATGTGAGATAAGTATAAATTTTTCATACTTAGTTTTATAACAAAACCAAATTAACACTAATTACATTAAAAATTTTATGATTTAAACAAAGTGATTTTTTTTGATTTTTTTATGAATTTAGTGCCATCAATAGTTTTTTAACCCGAAAAAATACATTTTAAACATTAAGGAACTATGA
>CAZRAW010000192.1:0-3997 GCA_964598065.1 uncultured Lentimicrobiaceae bacterium | reverse complement strand
GACAGCCTGTCCCGGCACTCCGGGAAAACCGGCAGCAAAAGAGGGGGTTGATTTTATCTATGGGGTTTGTATGAATTTTGCTTTTACTTTCAGTGGTTTTTTAGTTTCAGAAGTTCCGGTGGATATTCCGGGCATATTGTGCCAGTGATTCCGAAGCCTTCCCATTCAGGAAGAAAGAACACAAACTTAACATCTCCGGTTGCACAAAACCTCAAAAAACCTTAACATTGCATGTTAAAACTTCAGCCATGAAAAAATTTACATTTTTGATTTTACCTTTTCTCACCATTTTATTATTTGGTTGTCAGTCAGAAATTCATCAAAATAAAAGTTTTTCTCAGAAAGCACAATCTGTTGATACGACATGGACCATGCCGTACAACAAAATTCTGAAACCGGCCGGGAAACTACTCTTTTTTGGGGATTCGGCACTGGAAAACCATGCCCTCGATGTGGCGCTTTCGCCCAATGGCAAAACGCTGGCAGTGGAAGGACGTTACAGTGTGGTTTTTGTCCGTACCGCCGATAACAAAATCCTTTACCGGCTCATCATGCGAAAATATGACAAAGGAAATGCCATGAATACCTATTCGGGCATCACCTGGCTTCAGAACAAAGAAAAACAATTCGTTTTGTGGAGCAGCCGCAATAAATTGATGGAAGCCCAATGGGATGGCAAGACAGCCAAAATCATTAAAACTTATTATTTTCAACCAAAAAAAGGTGTCAGCGCATCCATTCCCAACGAAATGGTTATCCGGAAAGAAAATGGAAAGTCCGTGGTATATCTTGTCCTGGACGGCAATGACGAAGTAGTTAAACTGGAATTAAGTTCCGGTAAAATCATCTGGCAGCAGCCTGTGGGTTTGGCGCCTTACGGCATTGCCATGGCCAAAGGTAAATTGTATGTTTCCAACTGGTCGGGTTCGGTGCCGGCAGCCGGCGACAAGCAAACGGCGGGAATTCCCTGGGAGAAAGCCCACGTGGACCGTTTCGGGACGGTATCTTCCGGGACGGTAAGCGTGCTGTACCCGCAGACCGGGAAAACGCTACGGCAAATAAAAACCGGACTACATCCCAACAAGGTCATTGCGAGCCCCGATGCAAATTTCGTGTTTGTAGCCAACGGCAACGATGATGATATCAGTGTTATAGACACAAAAACCAATGCCGTCAGCGAAACCATATCGGTACGGTTAAATAAAGAAAAAAATCCCTATTTCGGTGACTCCCCCAACGGACTATCCATTTCGTCCGATGGCCGGCGTTTATATGTTGCCAATGGTATGGACAACGCCCTCGCTGTTATTGCACTGGGGAAAAAAGCAAGTCGCCAGGCTTCTTCCGACAGCAGTAAACTCCTGGGATTTATTCCGACAGCAGCTTATCCCGGCGGCATTGCCCTACTGCACGACACCATGCTTTATGTAGCCGACATCGAAGGTATTGGAGCCAGGCTGACCGTGAAAAAAGAAAATAGAGCTTTCCGGACATTTTATACCGGAACGTTGAAGAAAGGCCGGTCGACAGTAGGAGACTTTAATTCTCACCGCATGTTGGCCTCTGTGTCCATCATTCCTGTTCCCGGCAAAACAAAACTGAATACCTACACGCTGCAAGTTAAGCACGACAATCATCTGGCACGGCTGGCATTACTAAAGCTGCTACCACGCAAAAACATGCAACCCGTTCCCGTTCCTGCTCGTATCGGCGAGCCTTCTGTTTTTAAACATGTTATTTACATTATTAAAGAAAACAGAACCTACGACCAGATACTCGGCGACATAAAAAAAGGTAACGGCGATCCGGCGCTTTGTACTTTTGGCAAAAAAATTACTCCCAATACGCACAAACTGGTCAGTAATTTTGTTTTGCTTGACAATTACAAAGTTTCCGGAAAATGTTCTGCCGAAGGACACGTTTGGACCGATGCTTCCATGGTTCCCGATTATATTGAGAAGAATGTCCGTGCCTGGTTCAGAAGTTACACTCACGTGCTGTACGATGCCATGGCTTATCCTAAAACCGGCTTTTTGTGGGATGATGCGCTGGACCACGGGAAAAGTGTCAGGATTTACGGCGAAGCCTGTAAACCGGTTTGGAAAAACGGAGAAAAATGGACCGGTATCTATCACAATTTCCTTGCAGGAAAAACTTTTCACTTTAAGAACATTACAACCATTGCCCGTGTTCGCGGCCTGTTATCGAAAACCTATCCCGGCTACGACAGCCATAATATTCCGGATCAATTACGGGCAAAAGCATTTATTGATGAACTGAAAGCTTTTGAAAAAATGAAAGGCGATGCCTTCCCCAATCTGACCATTATAGCTCTTCCTGATGATCATACGGCCGGGACAGCGCCCGGATTTCCCACACCGCGTGCCATGGTCGCCGATAACGACCTGGCTCTGGGACGAATTGTACAGGCTGTGTCAGAGAGTCGTTTCTGGAAAAATACGGTAATTTTTGTTACCGAAGATGATTCGCAAAGCGGATGGGATCATGTGTCGGCATACCGCACCGTAGGAATGGTCATCAGCCCCTATTCCAGACAGGGAAAAGTGGTCTCCACGGCTTACAACCAGACTTCGCTGATTCGAACCATTGAGCAAATACTGGGACTGCCACCCATGAACATCTTGGATGCTTCGGCCAAACTCATGCGGAATGTTTTTTCGGGAAAGCCCGATTTTGCACCTTACAAAGCCTTGAAAAACAACATTCCGTTGGATGAAATGAATCCGCAGTTGCGGGCATTAAGCGGAAAACAGAGACGTTTTGCTCTGGCTTCAGCAAAAATGGCAAAAATGGGTATTGATGCAGGCGATGATAACTTGCTTAACAGGATTATCTGGTCTTCTGTGAAAAAATCAGAGCCTTATCCGGCAAAGTATGCCGGAAAAGAGGATAATGGGTGGGAGGAGAAGGCAGCTTTCAAATGAAAATGAAAACTATACCACAAATTTTGGGCGTTTTATGCCCAAACCGGAGTTACCCGCTTTGCCTCCCACAGTATTTATACAACCTATTCCTGTGGTTTATTGGAATTCATACACTTTGCTCCATCCTGACTGAATAAAGCAGGTTAATAAATTTGAAAATGATTTTCTATTAAAATTTGTCGGAGAAAAGCATATCGCCGAACAAGTTTCAACCGAATTTATAGGCAATCCCAAAACCTCCGCGGGGGTAACGCCAATCGATATTATCACATGCTATACGGCAGGAGCCACATTCAACACAGGCTTCGTAATTTATTTCAATCCGACCGGTATTTTCATTTAATTCATAAACAGCACAGGCACATACATACAAGCATTGTTTCAATTCACACGACTCACAAACCGATACATCTTTTATCACAAGATGCGAGCCGCCTGTTTCGTCTGTTTTATAGCCATTCAAATATAATTTATCTTCTAATTTCATGCCATATTCCTCCAAAGTTTAAACAGATCTTTCACAAGGTTGCCGATTCCAATTTCCTTTTTCACGGTTTTCCAGATTAATTTTTCCTTATCCTTTTTGGGAATGCCATCGACATTCAACATTTCAAAGGCCGCCTGGTTCAGTAGTTTGGGATATTGCAGCAACAGATGCTTGTTGGTTTGAAGCAAATCGGGAACTCCTTTATATTTTTTAAGATCCTTCAGGACAAAACTACCCTGAAGCTTTTTCACATACAAAGACAAGCTTTTTTCCGAGAAATCACCTCCCTGCTGCGACACTTCAAGATACGTTTCGGCAGCGAACTTTCCGGAAGTAATGGCAAGATTTGATCCTTCTCTGTGAATGGCATCCACCATCATGGCAGCATCGCCGGCTATCATTACCCCGTTACCTACAAGCTTTGGCATAGCTTTATATCCTCCTTCGGGAATCAAATGGGCCAAAAACTCTTTGGTTTGTCCCCCCTCGATCAGTGGAGCTACGGAAGGATGCTTTTTTAATTGCTCTATGAGGTCGTTTGGATTGATTTTATTATTAATCACAT
>CAZRAW010000191.1:0-4019 GCA_964598065.1 uncultured Lentimicrobiaceae bacterium | reverse complement strand
ATGATTTTCCATGATGGAAAATATCCCTATGTGGGATTGGTGAATTCGCAGGATAAAACCGGGAAAGGTGTTTGGATAGGATACAACAGTAAGGGATTTGCCATTATGAACTCTGTAAGTTATAACCTGAACAACGACACCATCAAGCAATTGGGGGGAGAAGGAAGGCTTATGAAAAAGGCGCTTCAAACCTGTGTTACCATTTCAGATTTTGAGAAGTTGCTTAGGAATCTTCCAAAACCCACACGTATGGAATCGAATTTTGGCGTGATCGATGCACAAGGAGGCGTAGCTTATTTTGAGGTGGGGGATTTCAAAATAACCAAACTCGATGCTAATGACCCATCCGTAGCTCCTGAAGGCTACATCATCCATACCAATTATTCTTTTACCGGAACTTACGGCAAAGGGGCCGGTTATATCCGTTATTTGAATACCCGGCCTGTTTTTGAAAAGGCCGTGCGCAATGGAGGCCTTACGCCAAAAGGGATACTCCATGATGCAGCCCGAAATCTGAAAAACTCTTTAACCGGCACCAACCTTTGGGATTATGCATCCCTTCCGGATAGTCACCCTAAAATGGTGTGGTTTAAGGATTTTGTACCCAGAAAATCTTCTGCTGCCTCCTGTGTGGTGGAAGGAGTAAACCCCGGACAAAACCCAGCTTTTACGACCATGTGGACCGTTCTGGGCTGGCTGCTGACCTCGGTAGCCATTCCTGTTTTTTTGAGCGAACGCAACAGTCTTCCACAGGTTTTGAAGTATGACACGAAATTGAAAGATGCCCCGCTATGCCATTTTGCTTTAGCATTGAAAGCCAAATGCTTTACTTATCATTGGGGTAACAGCAGCAAGTATTATATGAATATAAACCCGCTGCTTAATGCCGATAACACCGGGTTCTTGCAGGTTTTAAGACCTTTGGAAAACCAATTGTTTGATCAGGCAGACTCCATGATAAAAAAAATGCAGCAAAATGGAAATATCGATGGAAAAGAATTAAGCCTGTTTTACAATCAGGCAGATCGGGAAATACTTGATTTCTATAAAAATCATTTTGGCTTGAAGTACATTGGTCGTAAAGATTAACAAAAAACAGATAAGTCCGGCACATATTATCCATTAAGTCCGATAAAATTTAGTGCAATCGTTTCAGTGCTGATTTTATCCTGTAAAATGCTTCGGTAATCTGCTTTTTATCAACAGAATACGAAAGCCGGACACAAGCAGGTTCCCCGAATGGTTCTCCCGGAACCAAAGCCACATGAGCCTGATCAAGCAGGTAAAAACATAAATCAGTACTGTTATAAATTGTGTTTGCCCCATTAGATTTCCCAAAATAACTGCTTATATTTGGAAACAAATAAAAAGCTCCTTCCGGAACATTGGTTTGTATTCCATTAATTTGATTAATTAATCTGATGGTTAAATCTCTTCTTTCCCTGAAGACCGACACCATCCCTTTTAGGAACTCTGATTCCCGAGGTAAAATATTCATGGCGCCTAATGCAGCCATTTGCGATATACTGCACGGTCCCGAAGTAAGCTGTCCCTGTAGTTTGGCACAAGCCCTGGCAAGCCGGGAAGGAGCAGCCATATAACCAATACGCCAGCCAGTCATAGCAAATGTCTTTGAAACGCCATTTATGACAACTACCCGATCTTTGATACTGTTGAAAGAGGCGATGCTGTAATGTTCTCCTGAAAAATTGATGTGCTCATAAATTTCATCCGATACAATGAGCAAATCGGGATATCTTGTAAACACCTCAGCAAAAGATGCTAATTCTTCCTTTGAATAAACAGTACCGGTTGGGTTGGAAGGAGAATTCAATAAAAAGATTTTGGTTTTTCCGGTTATTGCCGCCTCTATTTGTTCAGGACTTACTTTGAAATCACTACGGATATTTGTCTCCAGGCAAATCAGTTTCCCCTGTGCCAACCGGATCATATCCGGATAAGAAACCCAGTAAGGAGCAGGGATGATAACCTCATCTCCCGGGTTCAAAACCGAAAGAAAAACATTGGCCAATGATTGTTTAGCTCCGTTGGAAACCACTATCTGGTCGATATCATAAGACAAGCCATTGTCCCGTTTAAATTTTTCTACAATCGCCATACGTAAATCATAAAACCCATCCACGGGGGAATAATGCGTAATATTATTGTCGATGGCTTGTTTAGCTTCTTCCTTAACATGATTGGGAGTATTAAAATCGGGTTCGCCAATACTCAGGTTTATTATGTCTATGCCATTATTTTTAAGCTCCCGGCTGTATTGTGCCATCTTCATAATAGCCGATTCTTTCAGGTTTTGAATCCTTTGCGACAGCATTTTTTTATTCATATATAATATTGATTTTGGCAATTTCTAATAAGGCTTTCTATTCCTAATCATCAATAATTTTGCACGGCAACGGCTTCAATTTCGATAAAGCAACCAAAATGTAATTCGTTTACAGCAACGATGCATCTGACAGGCCTGTGTTCTCCGAAAAAATTACAATAAATCGTATTCACTTTGTTCCAGAGCCGGATGTCCGAAACATAAATTCTCATTTGAAGAACGTCATCTTTGGAACTGCCTGCTTCGCTTAAAAGCAATAAAACATTGTCCAACGCCTGCTTAGTTTGTTCTTCAATAGTTTCAGGAATTTTTTTTGACTTAGGATCCATCGGCAATTGTCCGGAAAGGTAGAGAATACCGTTGTGTGCAATAACCTGTGAATAATGGCCGTTACTTTCGGGCATATTCTTCGTTTGAATAATTTTCATGATTAAGTTTATTTTTTTACATATTCACTGCCTTTTCAAAGTATATACATAATCGATTTATATACCGCATAACCATGTATTTCAGCAGGTAACCAAACGAATAGTTGCCTCACTTTATCAATGTATTGTGGTAATATTCGCCCTGCAACGGGAAAATACATGAGTCGTTATCAGCCCGGCCATGAATAAGCAAAAGCAGATATTTTATATGATTGGTATACATAAAATTAGATTGATAAAATTATTTGAGGGGTATCTGTACATTCTTTGTAGAGGTTCAAAAAACAGCTTTATTTCGGGAGCAAATATATACAATTTTTTTATTTTACAAATATTTTACATAAATTATTTTGATTTATAATATTTTTTACTTATCTATTATATAATTACAATATAACTTATATATTAGTATTTTATATTAATTCAATACTAATATCGATTATTTACTTTGTATTTATTATTTATTTTTTATTTTTTCTTACAAATTATATTTCACCATAAAATCATAACAGAGAATTATTTTACTGACAGGTTTGCTAATCTTAGTCCCTCAAACTCATAACGGTCAAAATGAAGAAGGCATCATTTAATAATCGCTAAAAAAAGTAAACAAAATCTCCAATACACCTGAAGCATCAAATGTTTTGAGGATACTGAAAAATGTCGTCAAACAGTATGGTAAACCGGAAATCATTAACTCCAATCGGAAAAGCCAACCTGGATAATCAGTACCTTTTGAAAGTTTTGAATTTATGATGCGTTTGCTCTGTTTGCTTTGACTGACGGTTTGGTTTATTCATAATTTTTTTATAATTTTGTTTTTTATTACTAATAAAATGGTTAAATCGTAAAAATATTCAAAAGAAAATGAATCCTCTATTACAAATGGACAGTCTTGACCATAAAATACTTGATTATTTAACCCATGATGCGCGAACTTCCTATCTTGAAATCGCACGACAATGCCACGTATCAGGAGCCCTGATACACCAGCGTGTTAACAAACTCAGGGATGCAGGTATTATTTCAAATTCAAGTTTTATAATTGTACCTAAAGGATTGGGCTATTTGTCAGTAGCCTTTGTGGGAATAAAAGTAGGACTTACGAGCCCTCATGCCCAGGCACATATTCTTGAAAAGATATCCCAAATTCCCGAAGTTGTTGAATGTCATCATGTAACCGGAAAATTTTCCCTCTTTTTAAAGATTTATGCCAAAGATAATGAGCATCTAAAAAAGATATT
>CAZRAW010000190.1:0-4022 GCA_964598065.1 uncultured Lentimicrobiaceae bacterium | reverse complement strand
TGCACAAAGTGCAGGGTAGTTTTCCAAAACAGACCGGAACCCTGAAAGGGTTCAATAGATTATCATAACAATATTTTCATCAAATATTGTTCAACCCATATAGGGTTGAGATTTTGTTCATTATTTACCACAGGATGCTCCTGTGGCTATTATTGTTCAATCCGCAAAGCGGATTGTGATTCTTCGTAAATTTATTATTTCAGCACCTCAAAATAATATTTATACCGTTTTAAGTATAATTTGCATTTTAAAAATTTTATTTCCTCAAAATACGTTTTAGCAACTCCAGCATGTTTTTACAATAATTAATTTCAATAATATTTTGTGCCTTCAACACCAACTCTATATTCATGGTAAAAGGAATGCCCATGTAAAGACTGGAAAGATCTTCAATGGAAACCGATTCATCCCAAATCCCTTCTGCTATACCATCCCGGATAATTGTAGCAAAACTCTGTTCCATTAATTGGTAAGTTTTATCCAACATTATTTTTAAATCGGCATCGTTCTTATAGGAAGCTTCCGTAAAAAGCAAAATCGTAATTCCTTTGTTTTTGGCGAGGTAATCCAAATGAAAACAGATGTGCTTTTCGAGGCGTATAGCAGCATCCTCTTTTGAGTGGGCAATTTTCTGCAGCGGCTCCACGAGTTCCTCTCTCACATCTTTCAGCATATCATCAATAATCGCCTTTTTTGAAGTAAAATGTTTAAACACCGTTCCCTCGCTGATGCCCACCTTTTGGGCGATGTTTTTCGTGGTGAGCTTCTGTAAACCTTCATAAAAAAGAATTTCTTTGACGGCAGATTTTATTTGATTTCTACGGATATCTCCCGATTGACGATTTATTTTACGCATTTTAAATATTTTTAAGTACAAGCAATTGTACGGTTATTTTTTCTTTTTTCTTTTTTCAGGAGGAACTAATTGTTCGACGGTAAATTCGCTGTTTTTCAAACCCCGGTTTAATTTTACATTTGAACTAATGATGCGTGTTGTGTGATTTTTAAGTAAGTTGGTCATACTAACTACACGGGCATTCCACAGGTTTCCAATTTTTTCGTATTGAAAATCCGCCTGTTTTACCGCTCTCCCCTGTGGATTGTAATAGATAATTTTTTCCGGGAAATAATGCAGTTTATTAACCGTAACAATAAGTTTCGAATAAACATTTTCTTTGTTTCTTGGAATAAGTTTTAAAACATAAGCTGTGTCGTTGATGCTCAAAATGGTCGCCGTATAATTTGCAGTCCAGTTTTTAGGCCCCATGTCTTTAGTAGAAAAATCAGAACGGGAGAAAGCGCCGCTATTTGCGATTTTTGAAATCTTTTTTGGTTTTCCAAAGGCCGGCATATACAAATAAACAATGTTTCCGGGTAAAGATAAAGTTCCGATTCCGGCCTGCGAAGGCGGATAGGTAAAGCGGAAAAGCGTTTTGTATGGCATTTTCTGTTTCAAAACGGCTTTTCGTGTTCTTACTTTGCCGGTTTTGTTATTTATCATTTCCATAACCACATCCGCTTCTTTGTCTTTGATAGTGGCAGCCTGTGTATCCATTTTTTGCAAAATTTTCCCGGCATTTTGGGCTAAAAGATGAAACGGAGCAAAGGCTATGAACACCAGGAGAAGTAATATATCGATATTGATTTTTTTCATTGTATTTATGTTTTTTTCAATTGTTTTCTGTTTCTGATAATCAGGATAACCGGAAGAAGTGTAAGTGCTCCGAGACTCGAACTTAGCATACTTAATGCCACTAAAATACCAAAATATTGCATGGGAACCAATTTGGAGAAGACTAAAACCAGAAATCCTGCAGAAACAGAACTGAAATTAATTAAAATGGCCTTCCCGCTCATTTTCATGGTTGCCGTTATGGCTTCCTGCACCGAAAGTCCCTCTTTTAAACCTTCGTTAAAATGGGTGATAAAATGAATCGAGTAGTCGATGCCGATTCCCATAGCAATACTGGCCACCAGCACGGTTCCCATATTTAAAGGAATGTTGGAAAGGCCCATCGTTCCGAACAAAATAATAGTGGTAACCGCTATTGGAATACTGGTGAGCAATCCTTTGGAAAACGACAACAAAATGAGGCTTACAATGCCAATGACAAAAATAGTGGCAATAATCAGACTAACAATTTGGCTGTTCAGCAGACTCTGATCCATTTCAGCATCAATAAACGGCATCCCGGTCATTTGAATTTTACATCCAGGGCGACTATTCTGTGCCAAAAAAGGTTTCATGTATTTTTCAAAATCAGCTACAGCATGGTTGCCCTTTCCGTTGAATTTAGCCACAACGATTCCTTTATCCATGTTCTCCGATACTAATTGTGATATATTTTCATTTCCATCCAACAGAAACCACAACTGGCCAATGGCAGCTTCGCTATCCGGAATTTTGTATTTTCCGCTCAGCGCTCCGTTAAGTTTTATAATAATGTCGGCAATGGACTGGGCGGAAATAATAGAAGGACTTTTTTCGAGATAATCTTCGGCTTTTTTCATGGTTTTCAGCACTTCAGGATTCTGCATGTCGCCTGTAAACCGCAAAAATACCGGCTTGGTTCCGCCAAACTTCTTTGACATAATAGTTTCGGCAATGTGCTCGGGATTTGATTTTTTGAAATAATCGCTCACATCAACGCTGCGTCGGATAGAAAAAAGACCTGATAAACTTATGATAATAAGGACTATCCAGATAGTAAAGATATATTTGGGATGTTTTAGCACAAGTGCGGTTAACGGTGTAAGCACATAGTCATTAAGATATGATTTTACCGGTTTGGAAGTTTTATTTCTCTTTGGTTTTTTGGGCAAAGTGGAGAGAAGTGCCGGGATAAAAAACAGCGATAACAGTGCGGCAAAAAAGGTACCCATTGCCGTTACAAGTCCAAAATCCCGGATCATTTTCAGGTAAGCGCCAAAAATGAAAGAAATAAATCCAATCATTGTGGTAAGTGCTGCCAGACTTACCGGAATAAATATATGACCCAGCGCTTTCCGAACGGCTTTCCGGTAGTCTTTTTCACGACATTGATTGATGCGGTTGAGCACATGGATAGTATAAGCGCTGCCTACCGCCATAAGAATAATGGGAATGTTATTGGAAACCATCGACATGTCAAGGCCCATCAGCGGCATGGATCCCAGTGCCCAGATAATGGCCATAGCAGCTGTCAGCATGGGTAATACAATCCCCTGAAGGGAATGAAAACTCAAATAAAGAATGATAGAAATCACCAGAAAAGTAATGGGTATCAGAAAAAGCATGTCCCCGGAAATGAGTTTGGAAACCATGGCCGTAACAAAGGGGCCGCCGGCATAATAGACTTTTTCGTGCAACCGAAGCTTTTCGACAGCTTTCTTCACCTCTTTTACCATTGCCCCGTCATTGCTTCCGGCAGAAAATTTAAACATCACGATACTGGCACTTCCATCTGCTGACACTAAGTTTCCCCGATACATTTTATCGGACACCACAATTTGTTTCAGGCTGTCAATCCCATGTTGTGTATCAGGAAGCCTGTGCATGTTAATAAGGGGGTTTACCTGAAAATTATTTCCCACACCACCAAAATCAAGAATGTTGGTGAGACTGGTAACGGAGGAAATTCCTTTAATGTTTTCCAGTGTTTTTGTAACCCGTTGCAGGTCTTTCAGTACGGCAGGTTTAAAAATATTATCCGACTCAACAATGACCATCCCCTCCTCATTTCCACCGAATTGCTTTCCAATATTTTTGAAAAGAGAAACTACCGAATCGTTGGCAGGCAAAGAGTCAATAACATTGGAGTTGATTTTGATTTTTGTTAATTCATACCCAAAGAAACCGGTGAGCAGAATAGCGAGAATAATTATTGGCCATTTAAACCGTGTAATCAATTTTGCCAGTTTGTCCATTTACATTTGGCTTTATATAGTTTGCAAAAGTAAACGGTTCTGTTGATACTTGTAGATTTTATTTAGGGTCTGCTGAAAAACGCTTAAATTATTGATGTATAAATTATTATATTGAT
>CAZRAW010000189.1:0-4059 GCA_964598065.1 uncultured Lentimicrobiaceae bacterium | reverse complement strand
GTTAGTCGTACACCTTTGCTAAAATAAACCAAAAGCCACTTCTCAGGCTCCCCTTTGTATGGTTTCCGGGATGTGTGTGTTTTAGTGAAATGGTTTTAAATTTAAAACTTAATAGTTTTCGGCATTAGGATTCCCGGTAATAATAGCCACGCTCCCTCCGGCTCCAATACGTGTTGCCCCGGCACGAATCATAGCAACGGCGGTTTTATAATCGCGGATACCACCACTGGCTTTTACGCCCATTTTGGGGCCAACGACCCGGCGCATTAAAGCAATATCTTCAACGGTTGCTCCACTGCCTGTAAATCCCGTGCTGGTTTTCACAAAATCGGCACCTGCTTTTTTAGAGATTTCACAAGCCAGTATTTTTTCTGCTTCGGTTAAAAGAGACGTTTCAATAATGACTTTTAAAAGCGTTGTACTTCGGCAGGCCCGCTTAATGGCTCGGATGTCTTCTTCAACCAATTTTAAATTACCGGATTTAAGCGCGCCAATATTAATAACCATATCCAGCTCATGTGCACCATTGGCAATGGCATTTCTTGCTTCAAAAGCCTTGCTTCTCGTAGCCATTTCACCTAAAGGAAAACCAATGACAGAGCATACCTTTATCGATGACCCCCTTAGTTTTTTAGCGACAAAAGGAACCCAGGATGAATTGACACAAACCGACTTGAATTTGTACTGCACGGCTTCCTCGCACAATTGCGTAAATTGCTCTTTAGTCGCACCCGGCTTCAACAAAGTGTGGTCTATATAACCTGCTAATTCCTGAGGAGTAATCATTGAAGATGAGGGGTCTTTTTTAGACATACTGCCTTTTGCCGAACCTTCCTCTTTGTTCATTTTCTCCAGTTTCGAAAGAATTTCTTTCGTAATCTTTTCAATCAAATCGTTCTCTTCCATATTCATTTACATTCTTTCAATTGACATTATTTTATTTATTCTCGGCCAATGCCTTCCTCCCTCAAAACCGGTTTCAAGCCATAATTTCGCCATTGCAGCGATGTCTGAAGCAGAATGTTGCAGCGTGCCCATCGTTAAAACATTGGCATTGTTATGAGCCCGGCTGTTCACTATTGTTTCAGGATTCCAACATAAAGCGGCACGAATACCTTTTACTTTATTGCAAGCCATAGAGGATCCAATGCCGGCAGCATCAAGCATAATACCGCGTTCGCATTCTCCACTTACTACTTTTTTGGAAACAGCGAGTGCAAAATCGGGATAATCAACTTTGGTAGTGTTGTTATCGGTTCCTACATCATATATTTTATATCCCAGGGTTTCAAGATACTTTTTCAGCATCTCTTTTGTTTCGAAAGCACCGTGGTCAGCTCCGATGGCTATACGTTTTACCCGGTCTTTAAGTCTGTTATTCTCGTTAATATCCATATTATTCCTAATGCTGGCAAAAGCCTTTCTGTTATGCATGGGCAAATTTGCCGAGATTCTTCTTCGTGTATTATATTTTTTACTTTTTATCATTTTATCCCAGCGAAATTTCATCCACGATGCCTGCTACTACTGTTTTAACAGTAAAAGCATCATTATCCTGAACGACTTGCCTCGCTGAATTTCCTTCTTCTATGGTCAGGACAATATCCCCAACCCCGGCTTGCACAGCATCGATGGCCAAAAAAGAAGTCCCGACAAAAATTCCGGCAGGATCAACAGGCCGAATAACGAGTATTTTTCTCGATTCGTAACCTTTGGCTTTAACAGTTGAAACCACGGTACCTATAACCTTTCCTAACCTCATTTGTTCTCTGTAAAATCAATATTATCTACGATTCCCATCACTGCTGCATCGCAGGGATTCATTTCTTTTTCAATTACACGACCGGCTTCTTTGCTGGTTTCGTAATAAATAATTTGTCCGACATCAGATTGAAGCGTGTCAACAACAACAAGTGCATCGCCAACAGAGTCGAGCTTTTCGTTAAGCGGTTGAACTAAAACAAGCTTTAAGCCTTCAAAAGATTCAACTTTTTGCGTACTGACCAATCTTCCTATGATTTTGCCGAATTTCATAAATCAATTTAAGATTAAATGATTCTAAAATAATCCACTAAGGTACAGCGTCTTTCGCGTGTAAATGTTCTTGCGCGAGTAACTCCTTCCCCCGTAGGGCTGGCAATCGTAAATGAGGCAAATCCGGCACCTCCTTCGCCTAATCCGGCATAGCTAGGGCCATTTTTTATGAAAATAGAACAGTCCATTGCCTTGGCCATTTTACTGAGCTTTGCTATATTGAGCGAATGCATGATGGCGGTATGCCTGAATCCATGCTCACACCTTACGGCGAGGTCAATGGCATCATCCACATTTGGAACACGAACCAAAGGCATTACAGGCATGAGTTGTTCTGTCCATACCAATGGATGATTCTCATCCACTTCACAAAGCAACAATCGTGTTGAATCGGGGACATTCAGTCCGATAGCTCTGGCAATTTTGGAGGCATTTTGACCCACATATGTTTTATTTGCAGCGCCTTCATGTCCGGGCCGCCCCGGGTCTGTAATGACCAATTCGGTGACTTTCCGAACCTGATCTGCAGTTAACAAATAAGTGTTGTTTTTTTGCATTTCGGATATGAGGGCATCGGCGACAGAATCCACGACGAGGATTTCTTTTTCACAAATACAAATCAAATTATTATCAAAACCGGCTCCTGCTACAATGTCTTTTCCCGCTTTTACAATATCGGCTGTTTCATCCACCACGCAAGGGGGGTTTCCAGGCCCGGCTGCAATAGTTTTCTTCTCCGTTTTCATGGCTGCTTTAACCACGCTCGGCCCTCCGGTTACAGCCAAAATGGATACTTTTGGATGATTCATCATCTCCTGGGCAGATTCGATAGTGGGCGTTTCAATGGTAGTAATTAAGTTTATTGGTCCTCCTGCATCAACAATACCTTTGTTTAGGAGGCTAATCAACAGGGCGGAGACTTTTTTGGCCGACGGATGCGTATTAAATACGACTGAGTTTCCGGCTGCAATCATTCCAATACAATTACTAATTATGGAAGCTGTTGGGTTGGTGCTTGGTGAAATGGACCCAATGACACCATAAGGAGCATGTTCCACGAGGGTTAAGCCATGGTCATCTGAGAATGTTTCGGGTACAATATCTTCTACGCCGGGAGTTTTTTTGATAGCCAATTCATTTTTAATTACCTTGTCTTCCCATCGTCCCATTCCGGTTTCATCGCTTGCCATTTTCGAAAGGCGTATAATATTTTCTTTAGACACTTTGCGAATGTTAGCGATAATATCTTTGCGCGTTTCTAAACTTAGTTTGCTCAATTTATGAAAAGCCACCTCGGCAGCCTGAACGGCTTGATCAATGGAGTGGAAAACACCCATCTTATCTGTCGGGTCAGTTTCATCACGGTTCAATTTAAGGTCTTGTAAAGCCTCACGAACCAATTGGCGTATATTTTCTTCTAAATGATCCATTTTAGTTCTATTTACATAAAGAAGGGTCTGATTTCCTTGTGTGGTTGCGGAATAATGGTGTCCATACCGAGGAGGTTCTTCTCTTTGGCCTTTGCAGTACCCGCTTTTACCGCTGCCTGTACTGCGTCAAGATTACCCATTATTTTAACATAAGATTTTCCACCGTAACCGTCGGCGAGACGAACTTCGATAATTCTGACTCCGCCTTCTTTAGCGGCGCTATCTGCCGATTCAATGCCTGAGACGATAGATAAAGTTTCGATGATCCCAATAGCGTTCCACTCGCCAACATTAATAATGTTTCCTATTGCCGGAATAACATCAGGATGTACCTGTGGGAGGAAAAGCTCGTCAACGAGATAATCTCCTCCGGTTTCGCAGCCCACCCTATAGGAGTACTCAACAGAGGCTACGTCGCCACTAAAAATAATCAGGAATTTCCCGGAGCTGATGGTTCGCGAATCGATAACCTGAATAGGCGCTACTTTAACCATTTGGTCAAGGGCTTGTAAGCCAATCACAATGCTGCTAAACTCCAAGGCTCCAAGTACAACAATATTTTGTTTTTCCATCATTTTTTGTAAACAACTTTTTC
>CAZRAW010000188.1:0-4061 GCA_964598065.1 uncultured Lentimicrobiaceae bacterium | reverse complement strand
TCACGGTTATCAATCATAATTCGTTTTTGTCGGGCAAGAAAGGCAAAATCGTTGCCAAGTTCAACAATAAAGCGTTGCAGTTCTGCAATAATTGCCGACTCCAAATCATTTTCGGAATAGGTATCTTTTAAATTTAGAAAATCAAGAAAATAGGGATCTCTAAAAACCAAATTGGGTGTTATTTGTTGTGAGCTATGAAGTTTTTCAAGTTCGTTTTTAATTGTTTCGTCCGGTTTTTTGCTAATGGCGGTTCTCTCGTAAAGCATAGAGTTGATACGCTCTCTGAAAGTGCGGACACTCCATCTTTCGAGTTTGCACATTTCGATATAAAACTCCCGTTTTAGTGGGTCTTTTATAGGAATAATTAAACGTATGTGAGACCAACTCAATTGTGTACACAGTGTGTGCACAATCTGAAGATCAGGAAGAACTTCGGCAAAACGAATGCAATGATGCAATTGCCTTTTACTCCATCCATTGCCATATTCATTGGTTAATTGTCGTGCCAGTGATACGACAATTTGTTTTCCATAGTCGGCCCGTTTTGATTTTAAAACTTCTTCGTTAATACGATTGCCTATTCTCCAGTAAAGTAAAGACAATGCAGAATTTACCGCAACAGCAACTTGTTGTTTGCTTTGTTCAATAAACGATTTGATATCCTGAAAAACGATATTTTTTTCTATTTTGTTTTCTTTCATTACTTAAATGATTCCGAGATAATTATTACCGGTTTATTTACTTTTCCTTTTGTACCTTTTTGTGCATCCGATAAATCTACATTATAGTTTTTTGCAATTTTATCCAGTTCAAAAATACTACTGCTAAGATTTAATTTTCGTTTTTGCAGTTTATCAACATCCGAAGGCAAATTGGTATATTTTCCAATATCAATTAGCACCACTATTTTTTGAATATTCTCTTTTTGTTTATCTGTTAAAACCGGATGTTTGATAATCTCTGACAGAAACTTTTTTGCCCTTTGAGCTACTCCGCCTAAAGCTTCAGGGTCGGTTTGCGATTGTACCAATTTATGTTCAAGTGTCTCGAAATGTTCCACCGCCATTTTTACCTGTTCATGGTGGCTGTTAATTAAATCGGTCCTCTTTTCCTTTTGATTTGCCTCAAAAATGCGGAAAGCTTCAACCGGTGTTATTTCCTTTGTTTGATAGGCATTATTTACCCAATAGAACTCAAACTTTTTATCGGTTTTTAAAAAGGCTGCTGTTCCGCCCTGCAATTCAGGTCTTTTAATTTTTTCCGAGTTTCTTCCTGTCCTTGATTTTAATGGAATCTTTTTTATATCGTTGAACCATTTACGGTTTTGCTTTTTGAAATTCCTGAGAAAATGCAGGTATTTAAGCCGCTTATCTTCTTCTTCCTTGTATGATCCGCTAAAGAGTTTCACATCGTCCAAAATTTCATCCGTTGAAAAAACCTGATTGTCTTCTCCAAAAGCAGTATGAAATGCCTGAATTTTCATAAAGGCCGTTTTGTTTAGCTTTATTTGAGAGTCTCCCTGAGCCGATGGATAAAATACATAGTTATAGATTTTAGAAGCTTTGGTTCCAATTCTGTTTACACGACCAATTCTCTGCATTAGTTTGGTTGAGTTCCATGGTGTATCGTAGTGGATAACAACATTCGAACGATGCAGGTTTACACCTTCTGCCAATACTTCTGTCGTAATAATTATGCTGTAATCATTTTTCTGTTCTTTACCTTTTTCCTTTTCGTTTTCGCTCGGATAATTGGCATCGAAATTTTCAACAATGGTTTCATATTTTGCTTTTCTGTTTTTAGCCGAAATAACGAGAACATCTGTTCTTCCTTCATTTTTTAAAGCTTTGGCAAGATAATCAACAGTATCTTTTGACTCGGAAAAAATAACGAGTTTGCCTTCAAGGTTTGTTTTTTTGTTTAGAAATTGCTTTTTTAGTTTTGCAATAAAAACTTCCAATTTCGGGTCGTGTTCAATTTTATTCCAACTATTTACTAATCCATTAAGAAGCTCTGCATCTTTTTTTAAGTCTTTTAGAAAATTTTCCTTGAAGTCACCTGCTTTAAAAGTTTGGTTTTTAGGATTTTCTTCGGCAAGACGTTCAATTTCTTTTTCAATATCTTCTTCTGACCAGCCTTTATCCAGAAGTTTATTTACATCTGTATCAGGAGCAATAAAAACTTTATCATTTTCAAACATTTCAATCATTCTGTCAGTAGCTTTCTTAAAAGAGCCAAGCGACTTTTTAAAAGCATAAAAACTACTTTCCAATCTTTTAATTAGCTGGGTTTTCATAATGAAGGCTAAGGACTTGGAAACCAATTCTGCTTTTTCATAATATTTATTTTGAATTTCCGATTTTAATCCTGAAATCGCTTGGTATCGTGAATAACTTAAAATATCATCTGCTGTAATTCCTATTTTAGCAGCTACTTCTAATTCTTTTTTTCTGATTTCTTCTTTTTCACTAAATCCGGCCAAATAAATTGTAGTTTTTAAGAATAATTCATTTAGCTTTTCATCCATTACATATTCCACTTTTTTAGGCGGGGCAACTTTGGGAAAAATAATTCCCTGCTCTGCTAAATCCGCTTTGTAATCGGGAATATTTTCCAAGTCAGTTCTTGTTCTTCTTATAGTAATCGGTTCAATTATATTCTTACGTATTTTACCATAAATTTCACGAAGTTTGTTTACATCAAGTTCATCAAATCTTTTCAGGTTTTTGTATTGTTCCATTAAAGGACTAAAGAAAGAAGTCAGATTTGTAATTGGCAAGGTTGATTGTCTTGCATCCTGGAACATTTGAATTTGATAGAATATATCATCAGGTCTGTTATTTAATGGAGTTGCCGAAACAAGAATAACTTTTTTCTGTATTCCTTCTATTAATCCTTTATTTGCTCTCGGACTTTTGCATATCAGCTGTAGGTTTTGAAAAATGCCGGTTTTGTGGTTTCTGTATTTATGAGCCTCATCAACAATTATCAGATCATATTCTTCTTTGTTCCAATAATCTTCGTGTCCTTCAAGTATATGCTCTAATCTTCCATTGGTAATAAATTTTGTGTATTTGTCTATTTTGAAATCTTTAAAAGTATTTTTCCAGTTTTTCTCAATTGCAGGTGGGAAAATCACCAGGATTTTAGTATAGTCTCTTCCATTTTGTAGCAGGAATTTTTTTGCCACCATTGCTGCAACAACTGTTTTTCCCAAACCAACAACATCGGCAAGCATAAAACCATTATGTTTTAACAGCATATTGAACCCTTCATTTACAGCATCAACCTGATAAGACAGTTTTTTGAAGTTTGGTGGTAAGTCGCCCATTGAATCAGGGTCGTAATCAATGTTTTTTCCAAAGTATTCTGCAAGTAATTTTATGTACAATTCAAATGGGCTTACTTCATCGTTCAGATAAGTTTTCTTTTTAATGTTTTGAATATCAAAAGGGAGAATATCGACAGAATCTGCCCATAATTTTTCAAATTCATCTGTTGCAAATTCTACATCTGAATAATCATTCAACAACACGTTAAATTCGTAATTATACATATTTCCTGCGCCAAGTCCTGCATCAGTAAAGTTTGAAGATCCTGTAATTACACTTGCAGGCGTATGTTCATTAAAAGGTTCAGGGCGTAAAATGTAAACTTTAGCATGTATCTTTTTTCCCGGGTGTGCTTTTACCAGAATCTTTTTTTCAACCAAATCATCAATAAATTGAAGAATACCATTTTCAGTTTCTTTGTCATAGTTTGCATCTTCAATGTCATCTTGTATTTGCTTAATAAAATCTTCTTTGGTTTTCTCGTAATTCTTAAAAAATTCAAGTCCGGATTTTTGAGCTTCGGCAACCATTTTGTCAACGTTGATTCCTGCCAGAATTCTAATCTGTGGAACTTTATCTAAAAACGGCCTTATCCTAAAATATCCGGATGCACGAAAATAACCAACTAATGCGTCAAAGAATTGAATATTCGGATTGTATGTAAATACTCCTTCAAACTTATTTAGCAAAGTGTTCTCTTCAATGTTTGTAAAAAATTTTGTTGTCATA
>CAZRAW010000187.1:0-4073 GCA_964598065.1 uncultured Lentimicrobiaceae bacterium | reverse complement strand
GGCGCAGGACACGCTTACAATCATGCAATATAACTTATTGAATTACGGGAATTTTACAAGCTATTGCACAACGTCTAATAACAATGTTGCCCGTAAAACAGGCTATGATGCTATTATTGTGCACTATGTCAAACCGGATGTTATCTCGGTAAACGAAATGACGACAACACGCTCTTACCACGATAATCTGCTGAACAACGGCCTGAATACTGATGGCGTTGATTATTACGCCAAAGCTTCCGATACGTTTTCGAATGGGGATCAGTACACCATGAACGTGCTTTATTACAACAAAAACAAACTGGGCGAAGCCGGACACACGATTGCCCAAACTTATATTCGTGATATTGATGTTTATAAACTGTATTATAAATCAGCCAATTTGAGCCAGGGCGACACTACTTTTATTTATTTCGTGGTGGCACATTTGAAAGCCGGAAATAAATCAAGTGACGCAGATGAGCGGGCTGTTATGGCCAACAGCACCATGGAATACATTGCCACACACCATCCTGACGAAAATTATTTGATGATGGGCGATTTTAATGTTTATACGGATACCGAACCTGCTTTTCAGGCATTTATAAACTACAAAGATACAGCCATCCGCTTTAACGATCCGGTGAATCGGATTGGCGACTGGCACAATCATTATAATTATCGTATGGTTCAAAGCCAAAGCACTCATTTTTTCGGTAGTGATAGTGACTGTGCCGTTGGCGGCGGGTTGGATGACCGGTTTGACTTCATTTTGCTTTCCAATAATGTAAAATACGGAAATAAAAAAGTTAAATATGTTCCGGGTAGTTTTTATGTGGTAGGCCAGGATGGAAAACATTTTAATAAATCCCTTCGCGATGCCCCGACCGACACTTCTGTTCCGAAAAACGTGTTGACTGCGCTTTACAATAATTCAGATCATCTTCCGGTTACCCTGAAGATTACTGTAAACCAGCAGCCTCTTGGTATTCCGCAGATGCATTCTGATATTAATCAGTTACGTTTTACCAATCCGGTGAATAACATACTGAATCTCAAGGTGGATGCTGCCAAAACAATCTCGTTGAAAGTGGAGGTTTATTCGCTGCTGGGCCAGAAGGTTATGCAACGGAAATTTTCTATTTCCAAAGGAAATTCACAACAGACCATGGATGTGAGCAGCCTGATCAACGGGCTTTATATCCTGCGTTTTACGGAATCCAACGGACATAGCTTTAGTCGTAAATTACTGAAGTATTGATTTGATTTGATTTGATTTGATTTTTTTCTTTTGTTTAAAGATTGTTCGGAATTTTTAGCCTGAGCGGAAGCTAAAGGTTTGTTTAGAAATAACAGGCTGAAACCATGGTTGTCCGCAACTTTAGCATCTTGAGAAAATACAAAATTTCTTTGCAAACCACAGGGACAATGCCCATTCATCATTCACCACGCAAACGACACCTCTTCCGGCACAAGCCGTAGTATTAGCACATTCTGCACCTTGTGAATCCGGTCTTTAACCTGAAAAATGCATGTATTTTCCTCGTTTTAATCTTCCACGTTTTGTGAGGCTTCGTATTCTTTCAACAGCTTCTCCTGAACATCGGTCGGAACCTGCTGATACTGGTCAAATGTCATAGAAAAAACGCCTCTTCCCGAAGTGATGGAACTTAGCGAAGTAGCGTATCTTGCCATTTCGGCGCCGGGAACTTTGGCGCGGATAACCTGGTTTTTACCTTTGCTGCCCATACCCATAATCATTCCGCGACGACCTTGCAGGTCAGTCATCACGGCGCCCATCGTATCTTCGGGAACAATAATTTCCACATCGTAAATGGGTTCCATAATTTTGGGTCCGGCATCTTTAAAAGCCATGCTGAAAGCATTCCTGCCTGCCAGTTTAAAAGAAATTTCATTGGAATCCACAGGGTGCATTTTTCCATCATAAACATACACTATAATATCACGGGCATAAGAACCGGTGAGCGGACCCTCGGTCATGCGCTCCATAATTCCTTTCATAATAGCCGGCATAAAACGGGCATCAATGGCGCCCCCGACAACACAGTTGTTAAAAATAAGTTTGCCGCCCCATGGAAGGTCATGTACTTCAGTTCCGCGAACAGGAAAATCGGTAGGCTTTTTATAATCCTCTACATACGGCTGGATGCGCATGTGTACTTCGCCGAACTGCCCCGAACCACCCGATTGTTTCTTGTGGCGATAGCTGGCATCGGCAATTTTAGTAATAGTTTCGCGATAAGGAACTTTCGGAACAAAGATTTCTATTTCCAGGCCGTTGGCTTTGGTAAGATACCATTTTACGGTATTCACATGAAACTCACCCTGGCTTTTTACGAGAAGCTGTTTCAGCTCGCGTGAGAACTCAATACCGAGGCTGGGGTCTGTTTTATGCATTTCGTTGAGCAAAGCCCCCAGCTTTTCATCATCAACCGAATTGACAGCCTTAATGGCTACGATATATAACGGGTTAGGCAGGGCGAAAGGCTCAAAACCGGCATCTGCTTTTTTCGAGTCAAGCAACGAGTCGCCTGTTTGAACATCTTTCAGCTTAATGGTTGTGGCGATATCTCCGGCTTCTACTTTTTCCACTTTATTGCGGTTTTTCCCATTGAGGATAAACAGCTGGGTAATTCGCTCCTTATTTCCGGTACGGGGATTAATCATGTCCATTCCTTCGGAAATCTCTCCGCCGTATACTTTAAAAAAGGAAACTTCGCCAATATGTTGTTCGACGGAAGTTTTAAAGATAAACAGAGCTGCCGGTTCATCAGCCCCGTAATGAAATTCCGTTCCGTCAGTTGTTTTTCTGCCCGGCATATCCTCAGGTGAGGGACATGATTTACTGATAAAGTCGAGTAGACGACTTACGCCGATACCCTGTTTGGCAGAAGAAACCATGACCGGGAAAATAGCCCGTGAGATAAGACCGAGACGCAGTCCTTCGCGCATTTCATCAATGGTCAGCGTGTCATTCTCAAAATATTTTTCCATGAGTGCTTCATCTCCTTCGGCAGCATTCTCGATAAGTTTTAAATGCAAATCTTCAGCTTTGGCCATCTCGCTGTCCGGAATATCGGAAATTTCAGGCTCTCCGCCGCCAATTTTGTATTTCAGTTGTTTCATTAACACGAGGTCGATAATGGTATCAAAACCATCGCCTGCATTTACAGGATACTGGACAACAGTGGCTTTACCGCCAAAATAATCTTTTACCGAATTTACAGCATCATCAAAATGGGCAGCATGGTGATCCATCTGGTTCATAACAAAAACAACCGGACTGTTGGCAGCAACTGTTTGCCTCCAGGCGGTTTCGGTGGTAGCTTCTACTCCCGACGGGGTATTGATCAGCAGAAAAGCAGTATCGGCAACGTTTAATGCGGCAATGGTTTCGCCAACATAATCGGCAAAGCCGGGTACATCAATCAGGTTAATCTTTTTATTATCGTACAGAGTGTGAAGCAGGGAAGAGTGAACAGAATGTTCTCTCTCCTGTTCTATGGTTTTGTAGTCGGAAACAGTATTCTTTTCTTCTATACTCCCTTTTCGGTTGATTACTTTCCCCTCTAACAGCATGGCTTCGGCCATGGTGGTTTTCCCCGATTTGGCTCCGCCAATAAGTGCTACATTTCTAATCTCACTTGTTTTGTAAACCTTCATATGCTATTAATTTTTAATCGAATAGTGTTAGTGTTGCTGTAAATAATTTAATTTCAATGTTTTACCTTGTTTTTCTCTATAAATATCTTGGTATTCCTGAGAGTCAACAATCCAAAAACAGATGCTGAAAATTTATCTGGCCGACAAATGTAAAAAAAATCAAACTATGAATGAACAGCTTATTTTAAATTCATTCTAAAGTTTATAATTTGTAATAGTTAAAAATTATCCCGCTGTTTATGCAGGAGCGGAAAAAACACATACTGCCGGCCAAAATTTAGCAAATTTTGAAAAAAAGTTGTATTTTTTCTGAAAAAGTTGTATTTTTACCCACTTTTACTGTTTGAGGATAAGGAGGATATGTGATATTGAGGGGGGTGATGTGGAAAGTGAAACGTTCTTAAAGTCCC